>JBQDJW010000029.1:8147-11966 GCA_052086425.1 Pseudoclavibacter sp.
CCCGGGGTGGGGGGGGGGGGCGGGTGGCCGCGGGGGGGGCGCCGCGGACGGCCCTCTAACCCGGGCCCGCCGCGGCGGCCCCGCCGCTACCGGGGGGCCCCGCGGCTCGGTGCTGATCGTCTCGCTAGAGGCGGTTCGTGCGGATCGTGATGCCGTCGCTCAGGTCGGTGACCTCCGCCTGCATCTGGTACTCGGTGCCGCCGCTCTCGACGGCGTCGCAGGTGATGGTCCAGCCGACGTACACCTCGACGGTCGGGCCGCCCGGGCACGTGATCGTCGCGGTGGTCCCGTAGTCCTCTTCGTACCATGTCTCGAGCTGCGCCTCGAGGTCGGAGATGCTGACGCTGCTCGTCTCGCCCCCTGGAGGGGCTTCGGTCGTCTCCGGCGGTTCTGGGGCCTCCGTCGTCTCCGGGGGCTCAGGAGCCTCGGTCGTCTCCTCAGTCGTCGACTCCGACGTCTGCGTCTCGGTCGGCGTGGGGTCTGCCTGGTCGTTCGACGTCACGGCCGCGATCACGGCCCAGGCGATGAGCGAGATCACCAGGATGCCGGCGATCGAGATCAGGATCCAGCCCCACCCAGGCATGCCCGACTTCTGCGGTGGCTGGCCGAATCCGCCGCCACCGTAGCCGCCGCCCTGCGCCATCTGCTGGTCGTAGCCGGCCTGCTGCCCGTAGCCAGGCTGCTGGCCGTAGCCGCCTGCCGCTGGCTGCTGGCCGTAGCCGCCGCCCGCCTGCTGCCCGTACGCGGGCTGCGAGGGTTGCTGCTGCCCATACCCGGGTTGCGCCGGCTGAGGCGCTCCGTAACCGGGTTGCGCCGGCTGCTGGCCGTACCCCGGTTGCGCCGGCTGTTGGCCGTACCCGGGCTGGGCCGGCTGCTGCTGGCCGTACCCGGGCTGGGCGGGCTGCTGCTGGCCGTAGCCCGGCTGCTGCTGGCCGTAACCTGCGCTTGACTGGCCCGGTTGCTGGCCCTGGCCGTAGCCCGGCACACCGTAGTTGGACTGGTCGCCGTACTGACCGAAAGGGTCGTTGGGGTTCGTCATTCGCTACCTCCGCCTCAACACTAGGGCCTCGAGTCCGGCCCGGACACTTGTCTTCGCTGCGCGTCTCCGCGTCATATGCGCGAGACGCTGATGGCTATCTGGCCCGCGTCGTCGAGGTCGGTCACGCTCATCAGGATCGGCTGCTCCGAACCGCCGGCGTCGGTCGCGTCGCACTGGATCTCGAAACCGACGTACACCTCAAGCGACGCCGGGCCGGGACAGCTCACCGTGACCGGCCCGCCGCCCCAGTTCTCGTCGTAGATTCGCGCGAGGTTCTCTTCGATGGTGGCCTTGCTGACCATTGAGGTCTCGGCACCAGGAGGCGGGCCGTCGTTGGTCGGGTCTGGCTCGGGAGGCTCGGGGCTGGCTGTCGTCGGGTCGGGGTCAGGCGCCTCGGTCGTCTCTTCCGTCGATTCTTGCTGCGACTCGGTCGGCGTCGGGTCGGCCGAATCATTCGACGTCACGGCCGAGATGACACCCCAGCCGACGAGCGACACGATGAGGATGCCCGCTATCGAAATGAGGATCCAGCCCCACCCCGGCATGCCCGACTTCTGCGGCGGCTGTCCGTAGCCGCCGCCGTAGCCGCCGCCTTGAGCGACCTGTTGGCCGTAGCCGGGCTGGCCGTACGCCGCCTGCTGACCGTATCCGGCACCCGGCTGATCGTACCCGCCGGTCTGCTGCCCGCCGTAGCCCGGCTGCTGCTGGCCGTAGCCCGGCTGCTGCTGGCCATACCCGGGTTGCTGCTGCCCGTACCCCGGCTGCTGCTGCCCGCCGAATCCGGGTTGCTGCTGCCCGCCGTAGCCCGGCTGCTGCTGGCCGTACCCGGGTTGCTGCTGCCCGTACCCCGGCTGCTGCTGCCCGCCGAATCCGGGTTGCTGTTGCCCGTACCCCGGCTGGCCGCTTTGCCCGCCGTAGGGGCCGTATCCGTTCGACATGCTCACGTCTCCGAAGGGGGGTCTGTTGCTGCGTGTGTACTGACATTCTCGCCGGTCGGATGTGCCCCCGGCCAGCTCCTGAGGGCGGAGGTTCCGTGGTCCTCGCGGCGGGCGCCACCCGTCTCGACCTCCACCGGCGCGCCTAGCTCACGTCAATCGCGACCGTGGCGCGGTCGCGGAAGTCGCTCGAGGCCGACTCGAGATCGTCGCTGTTGGCGCAGAGCGTCACGACTTCGAGCACCGTGCCGGAGTCCGTGAACGCGTGAGCCGCCCAGAGCGAATTCGGGTAGTCGGCCGATCCCGATTCGTAGCGGACCTGCGAGAGCTCGACCGACCCTCCGCCATAGGTCGCGAGGGTAATGGTCTCGGCGTCATCCGAACCACCGATGCTGTCGAGATAGGAAGCGGTCGCCTCGCCGTCGTTGCCGAATCCCGTGACATCGCTCACGTCGACGGAGGTGTTGACGAGGCCGACGCAGTCGGCAGGCTTGTAGATGAACTGCTCCTGCCGCATCGAGCCCTCGTAGAAGGCGCCGCCGACACTCCAGTTGTCGCCGCGATCGACGGCGATGCGCGGCCGGTCGTTGAGCCCGTGCGCGTCGCCGAGCGAGAGCGCCCCGTCGAACATGGCGACGGGGCTTTCATCGACGTTCTCTTCCGGCTGGTTGATGGCCGTGACGATTCCGGGCAGCACCAGGATGCAGACGATCGCGATGACCGCCGCGATCGCAACGCCGCCCGAGATCCACCCGATCGCCGGCATCCGCCGCCTGCGCTGAGGCGCTGGCGGCATGCCAGGCAGGCCGAACTGCGGCGGCATGGGCCCGGATGCTCCGGGGGCGCCACCGAATCCGGGACCGCCGGGGGCCTGGCCGGCGACGAAGCCCGGTTGGGAGGGAGCGGGCATCGGCCCGGGCGCGGGCGCCGCCGGCGGGGCGCCGTAGGCCGGCTGCCCGAACCCGTAACCGGGCTGCTGCGGCGACGGTGGTTGCTGCTGAGGCGGCGTCTGTCCGGCGGGCCCGGGCTGCTGCCCTTGCCCGAAGCCGGAACCCTGACCGAAGCCGCCCGAGTTCGGCGCCGACTGCTGCGGCGGCGGCTGCTGCTGGGGCTGCTGCGCGAACGGGCCGGGCTGCTGCTGCGTGGCTCCCGGGAATCCCTGTTGCGCCGACGGCGGCGTCGAGGGGGGCTGGGGCCAGCCTGAATGAGTCATGTGGGAGCGCTTTCAATCGAACATCGACGTGCCACAAGTCTGCCCGCGGCGCGTGCGATGGGGAACCGACCTCGGAGTGACGCTGGCGACCGGGGTGTCATCCGTCGGCATCATGCTCCGGTCGGCGTGCGACCCGAGACGAGGTCCTCCACGAATCGGGCGGAGACCGCGGCGCCGTCCTCACGAGACGCGACCTCGCGCATCCGCTCGGCCGCCTGCCGCATGCCCTGGTCGATGAGCGCTTGACGGACGGCCTCGGCGAGTCGCGGCGTGCGCGCGTCGCTCGGTCGGAGCGAGATCGCGAGCCCCGCGCGCACGCACACCTCGATGTTCCAGCCCTGCTCGGGCTGCAGCCCCATGCCGACGAACGGGATCCCGGTCGCGCACGCTGTCTGCACCGTGCCCTGGCCGCCGTGCAGCACGGCGGCGTCGACGAGCCCGCCGAGCCGGTGCGCTGGCACGAGGCCGACGAGGTGCACATTGCTCGGCAGAGTCGCCTCGTCGCCGGGCTCGAGGAAGTGCCGAATGGGCGCGACGACGTTGGCGTCGACGGCCCCGAGCGAGTGCGCGGCGTCGAGGGCGAGTCGGCGGTTGCCCGAAGATCCGAGCGCGAGATACACGAGAGGGCGAGG
>JBQDJW010000030.1:0-6604 GCA_052086425.1 Pseudoclavibacter sp.
CTTCGGGCCGAGGTCGGTCACTTCTACCTTCATCGCGTCGACCTCGAGCCCGTGCCGGGTGAACTCCGCCGCCGTCTCCTCGAGGTGCGCGTTGCCGCGACCCGTGACGACGACCGTCGCCCCGGCCCGCGCGAACGCGAGCGCGATTCCTCGACCGATTCCGCTTGATCCGCCCGTGATGACGGCGACCTTGCCTGAGACATCCTGCATGTGCACATGCTGGCCGTTCGCGGCGCGATCGCGGGATGCTCCTTCCGCCGAGCGGCAGGCGAGGTGCGCGTCCGAGGGGGGCGCGGGCGACGAGCGGCCGATTCTCTTCCGCGCCGTAGAAGCCGAGGTGCCGGGCGGCGGTCGCTGGCGCGAATCTTGACGACAAGCGACGGAGCTGCCGCGGGCGACGATGCCCGCCGCTCGGCCACTGGCCGGGACCGGACTCCGGCCGTATCGGCCACGGGGCCGAGACCGGCCGCAGGCGACAACGCTCCTGGGGAATGCGGAAATGAGGACGTATGAGTATCACCGCGGAATCCGCGTCTGACACCGAGGCCTCGGAGGCGCAGCGCATCACGACGAAGACCGTCGTGTGCCGCGCACCGGGCAACCCGTGGGAGGTGGCGCACCTCGAGCTCGATCCACCGAAGCAGAACGAGGTGCGGGTCAAGTTCATCGCCGCCGGGCTGTGCCACTCCGACGACCACATCCAGAAGGGCGATGCGCCGATGCGCATGCCAGTCGTCGGCGGGCATGAGGGCGCGGGCATCATCGACGCGATCGGACCGGGCGTCACGCGCGTCAAGGTCGGCGATCACGTCGTCTGCTCGTTCATCCCGGCGTGCGGTACGTGCCGCTACTGCGCCACGGGCCGCCAGAACCTCTGCGACGAGGGCAAGAACGCGGGAACCGGCATGTTCGCCGACGGCACGTTCCGGTTCCACGAGGGCGACACCGACTTCGGCGGCTTGTGCGTGCTCGGCACGTTCTCGCAGTACTCGGTCGTCTCGGAGTATTCGGTCGTGCAGATTCCCGACGATATCCCGTTCGAGGTCGCGGCGCTCGTCGGCTGCGGCGTGCCGACCGGCTGGGGCACGGCCGTGCACGCGGCGGGCGTTCGCGCCGGCCAGACCGTCGTGATCTTCGGCGCGGGTGGCGTCGGATCGAACGCGGTGCAGGGCGCTGCCTACGCGGGCGCGCAGCGCGTCGTCGTGGTCGACCCCGTCGCGTTCAAGCGCGAGCAGGCCCTCGAGCACTTCGGCGCGACGCACGCGTTCGCGACGGCGGAGGAGGCGCACGAGTTCGTCGTCGACGCCACCTGGGGCCGCCTCGCCGACCACGCCATCATCACGGTCGGCGTGCTGCACGACGAGGTGATCCATAACGCCATCAACGTCGTCGGCAAGACCGGCCAGGTCACGATCACGGCCGTCGGCGGCGGCCAGGTGAGCGAGAACCCCGGCATGCTCATCGGCTTCCAGCGCCGCGTGCAGGGCGCGATCTTCGGCGCATGCAACCCGCTGTTCGACATTCCCCGCCTGCTGAGCCTCTACAAGTCGGGCCACCTCAAGCTCGACGAGCTCGTCACGAACCGCTACACCCTCGAGCAGATCAATGAGGGCTACCAGGACATGCTCGACGGGCGCAATATTCGCGGCGTCGTGCTGATCGACCACGACGACGAATAGGGAAGACATGACTCTCACGCAAGAACCGGATACGGGTACTTCGGTCGACCTCGTCGTCGACAATCAGCAGCTCATCGGCGGCGAGTGGGTGCCATCGGTCACCGGTCGCACGATCGATGTCATCAACCCCGCGAACCGCGAGGTCATCGCGAAGGTCCCTCAGAGCGACGCGAGCGACATCGATGCGGCGATCATCGCGGCGCAGCAGGCGTTCCCGGCCTGGCGCGACCTCGACGCGTCGTCGCGCGCCCGCCTCATCTTCACATGGGCCGATCTCATCGAGCGGCGCTCGGCCGAGCTCGACCGCCTCGAATCGAGCGAGGTCGGCCGCCCGAGCTGGGGCCCGCCGCCGATGGCGTCGCAGCTGCGCTTCATCGCGGGGCAGGCGGACAAGGTGCAGGGCACGTCGCTGCCGACGCGCAGCCCGAGCTCGCTCGGCCTCACCCTGCGCGAGCCGTTCGGCGTCGTTGGCGGCGTCATCCCATGGAACGCGCCGGGCCCGATGTTCGTCGCCGAACTCGGCGCCGCCATCGCCGCAGGCAACACGATGGTGATGAAACCGGCAGAGGATGCGCCGCTCACGCCGCTCGCGCTTGCCCGCCTCTCGATCGAGGCCGGCATCCCTGCCGGCGTCATCAACGTCGTCACCGGGTACGGCCAGGAGGCCGGCGCCGCGATCCCCGCCGACCCGCGCATCAAGCGCATGGGCTTCACAGGGTCGCCCGCGACGGGACGCCTCATCATGGAGGCCTGCGCCCGCAACCTCACGCCGCTGCACCTCGAGCTCGGAGGCAAGTCGCCTCAGGTCGTGTTCGCCGACGCGGACATCGACGCGGCCGTCGCGGGCATGGCCCGCGGCATCACGCTCAACACCGGCCAGGTGTGCGCGGCGGGCTCGCGCGTCGTCGTGCACCGCAGCATCCACGACGAGGTCGTCGACAAGCTCGCGGCGCAGCTGCAGAAGGTCACGGTCGGGCCCGGCACGCAGAAGGTCGCGATGGGACCCCTCATCAACGAGAAGCAGCACGACCGAGTGCTCGGCTACATCGAGATCGGCAAGGAGCAGGGGGCGAACCTCATCACGGGTGGCGGGGCGCCGTCCGGCGGCGACTTCGGCAATGGCTTCTTCGTCGAGCCGACGCTGTTCGACGGCGTGACGCCAGACATGCGCATCGCGCAGGAGGAGATCTTCGGCCCGGTGCTCTCGGTACTGACGTTCGAGGACGAGGCCGAGGCGATCGAGATCGCCAACGGCGTCGACTACGGCCTTGTGTCGTCGGTGTGGACCAACGACCTCGGAACGGCCGTGCGGATGACCCGCGCGATCGAGGCGGGCCAGGTTGGCCTCAACACGCCGATCGGCGCGGGCACCGTCATCGGCGGCCCATTCGGCGGCTACAAGAACAGCGGCTTCGGCCGCACCATGGGCGCCGACTCGGTGCTCGAATGGACCCAGATCAAGACCGTCTCGCTGCAGAGCGCGCCGCTGGGCTAGAAGGAGAACGACGCATGGCAACGATCACCACGCGCGCGGCCGTCGCGCGCGAACCCCATGTCGGGTGGCAGATTCTGGACGTCGAGCTCGACGACCCGAAGGAGCACGAGGTCCGCGTGAAGTTCGCGGCCTCAGGGCTGTGTCACTCCGACAACCACATCACGCAGGGCGACGCGAGGGTGCGCCTGCCGATCGTCGGCGGCCACGAGGGCGCAGGCACGATCGAGTCCGTCGGCCCCAACGTCACGCGTGTCAAGCCGGGCGACCGCGTCGTCTGCTCGTATATCCCGGCGTGCGGCCACTGCGGCCCGTGCTCGCTCGGACACTCGAACATGTGCGAGAAGGGCCTCAACGCCGGAACGGGCATGTTCCTCGACGGCACCTACCGCTTCCACCAGGGAGGCGAAGACATCGGCGGGTTCTGCTCGCTTGGCACGTTCTCCGAGTATGCGGTGGTGAGCGAGTGGGCGGTCGTGCCACTGCACGACGACATCCCGTTCAACATCGCTTCGCTCATCGGCTGCGGCGTGCCGACCGGTTGGGGATCCGCCGTGCACGCGGCGGGCGTCCAGGCGGGTGAAACGGTCGTCGTGTTCGGCGCAGGCGGCGTCGGCAGCAACGCCGTGCAGGGCGCCAGGTTCGCCGGGGCGCGCTACGTCGTCGTGGTCGACCCGGTCGAGTTCAAACGCGACAGCGCCGTGAACGTCTTCGGCGCGACCCACGCCTTCGCGACCGCGGAGGAGGCTCGCGACTTCGTCGTCGACGCGACGTGGGGGCAGCTCGCCGACCACTGCATCCTGACCCCCGACGTCGTCACCGAGGAGATCGTGCAGGCCGCCGTGCTCATGACCGGCAAAGGCGGCAAGACCACGATCACGTCGGTCGGCCACGCGGACGAGAAGGCGGTGACGTTCCCGGCCGGGTTCCTCATCAGTTACCAGCGCCAGGTGCGCGGCGCCCTCTTCGGCGACAGCAACCCGCTGTTCGACATCCCCAACCTGATGGGGCTGTACCGCTCGGGCGACCTGAAGCTCGACGAACTCATCACTCGCACGTACACCCTCGACCAGGTGAACGACGCCTACCAGGACCTGATGGACGGAAAGAACATCCGCGGCGTCATCCTCCACGAGGAGTGACGCGACGGTGACGCGCGAGAACGCTGCGAGCCGGGCGACGGCCCTCGCAGCGTTTTCGTGCGTCCGCGCCGCATTCGGGCAAGGGTCCGGATGCGGCGGACGACCAACTCGCGAGCGTCCGGTTCGCGAGCAAATCACGAAGGAGAGCACATGACCACGATGGTGCGCGCAGCGGTGCAGACGGCGCCAAGAACGATCGAGATGCGCGAGTTCCCGCGCCCGGTGACGGGTGCAGAGGACGGGCTCCTCCGCGTCGAGGCGAACGGCATCTGCGGCAGCGACGTCGAGATCTTCCGCGGGGCGATGTCCGAGGGGCGCCGCCCCGCGTTCATTCCCGGCCACGAGCCCGTCGGCATCATCGAGGAGCTCGGCGACACGGCCGCGGAGCGCTGGGGCGTCGAGGTCGGCGACCGCGTCGCGCTCGAGGTCATCGTGCCCTGCCGCGCCTGCAACGACTGCCTGACCGGCCGCTACCAGGCCTGCAAGTTCCGCAAGTACGGCCACGGCGTGACGGGGATCGACAAAGAGCCCTCGCTGTGGGGCGGCTTCGCCGAGCACATGTACCTGTCGCCGACCTCGGTCGTCCACAAGATCGACAAGAGCCTGCCCATCGATGTCGCCTCGCTCTACAACGCGATGGGCGCGGGCGTGCGCTGGGCCGTCGACCTCGGCGAGGTCGGCCTCGGCGACACGCTGCTCGTGCTCGGCGCGGGCCAGCGAGGCATCGGCGCCGTCATCGCGGCGAAGGCCGCTGGCGCCCGCAAGGTCATCATCACGGGCCTCGAGCGCGACGCGCACAAGCTCGCGCTTGCGCAGGAGCTCGGCGCCGACCACACGATCGTCGTCGACGGCGAGGGCGCGCGCGACGTCGTCGACGCCGTGACCGAGTTCACCGACGGCAAGATGGCGGATGTCGCCCTCGAGGTCACGCCGATGGCGAAGCAGCCGGTCACCGACGCGCTGAACTCGGTGCGCTTCGGCGGGCGCGTCGTCATCGCGGGACTCAAGGGCGGCGCCGAGGTGCCGCTCGTGACCGACAGGATCATCCAGCGGGGCCTCACCGTTCGCGGCGCCTTCGGCGTCGACTCGGCGGGCCAGGAGAAGGCGATCGCCCTCATCGAGTCCGGCCGGTTCCCGCTCGAGAAGATGCACACCCACACGTTCGGCCTCGACGACGTCGCCCTCGCCATCGACACCCTCAGTGGCGAGCAGGGTGACGGGGACGCCGTCGGCGTTTCCGTGAACCCGAGCGCCGCCTGATGACCGCCAGAACCGATCTACGACGACGCAAGGAGAGCATCCGATGATCATTGACGCGCACGCCCACTTCCTCCCGGGCGGCTACCCGGAGCACGGACCCGAGTGCTTCCCAAGCATGGAGCCGATCGACGACAGCACGAGCCGCCTGCTCGTGTTCGGCGCGACCAGGTTCCCGGCGAAGGAGGTGTTCTTTCAAGCGGAGCGGCGCATCGAGGCGCAGGATGCGTCCGGCGTCGACAGCGAGGTCATCAGCCCGATGCCGCCGCTGTTGAAGTACGACCTGCCGGCCGCAGACGGGCTCGCGCTCGCGCAGCACGTCAACGACGTGGCGGCCGAGCTCGCGTCGCACGACCCGGCCCGTCTGATCGCGCTCGGCATGGTGCCGATGCAAGATCCGGATGCGGCGGCCGGCGAACTGCAGGCGGTCAAGGATCGCGGCCTCGCCGACGTCGAGATCGCGTCGAATATCCTCGGCTCGTCGATCGGCGACGAGAAGTTCCTGCCGTTCTTCAAGGAAGCCGAGCGGCTCGGCCTCTCGATCTTCGTGCACGCCATGCCGGCCCCGACCGACCGGCTGCCGAAGTCGGCCATGGGCACCTATGTTGTCGGCCTCGAGGGCATGTACTCCGCCGCATCGCTGATCCTCGGCGGCACGGCGGCGGCCTGCCCGGATCTGCGCCTCTCGTTCAGCCACGCGGCCGGCGGGTTCGCCATGATGCTGCCTCGCGCGAACTACTTCTGGAGCGGTTCGTGGAACGAGGAACCCGTCGACCACGAGCGGGCACTCATGCACGACGATGGCCCGTCGCCGTTCGAGCTCGCACGCCGCTTTTACTACGACTCGATGGTGTTCGACAAGCGCACGATCCGCTACCTCGTCGACCTGCTCGGTGCCGACCGGCTGCTCGTCGGCAGCGACTTCCCGGCCATGCTGCGGGAGGACCCGATCGCGCGCACCGCTCGCTCGCTCGACCTCGAGGCCGACCAGTGGGAGGACCTCAGCCACCGCAACGCGATGCGCTGGCTCGGGC
>JBQDJW010000030.1:6614-11953 GCA_052086425.1 Pseudoclavibacter sp.
TGCCGGCCGTCGCCGGCTAGCCCGTCGGGCCGGCAGCACGCGGCGAACGGGGGTCGGATGCTTCGGTGATCGGAGCATCCGGCCCCCGTTTTCGCGTACGGGCGGTCAACTCCGCGGCTCGTCGAGCGACCGCCCTTCCGCCTGCCCGAAGAGGCAGGAGCGATTACTCCCGCACCGCGGAAACGACGTGGTGAGGCGCATCGCGCAGGAATGACACTCAGTGCACATCGGGTGCCGACCGTGCTGGTCGGCCGGGGCGGCGACCACGTCGGCCTGACGGTCATTCGGCTCAACGAGGAGCAAGACATGCACAACAATCCGAAGCAGACGACCTTCGCGGGGCGGGTGATGCGCGTCGCCGCACTGGCGGCGGGCGTCGTACTCGCCGTGACCGCCTGTGCTGGCGGCGGCGCCGCTGGTGAGGGCGGCGACGTCGGCGACCCCGTCGCGGGCGGCGACCTCACGGTGCTGCTCGACGCCGGATTCTCCGGCAACTGGCCCACCGGGTTCGACCCGGCGACGAGCAATGGCGTCGGCGCGACGCTCGGGCAGAACTCGGCGATCTTCGGCGGCCTCTTCACCCTCGAGACGAACGACGCCGGCGAAGGCGAGCTCGTCGCGAACCAGGCGGAGAGTTACGAGTTCTCGGACGACGGCCTGGTCATGACCATCAAGCTGAAGGAGGGCATCGAGTTCAGCGATGGAACGCCGCTCAACGCCGAGGCCGTGATCTGGAACTGGGTGCGCGTGTTCTCGTGGGGCTCGACGAGCGCCCCGACCATCACGCTCGACTCGACGCGCCCGGCGCCCGAGTACTCCGACGAGTTCATGACGAGCCTGCGCGATGCGCTGCCGGAGGACATCACCGACGAGCAGCTGAACGACCGCCTGAGCGCCATGCAGGTCGTCGACGAGTACACCGTCGACCTCGCGATGACGCAGGTGAACGGCGCGTTCGCCAACACGCTCCCCACTTCGAGCCTCAACCTCATCGCCTCGCCGAGCGCCTACGCCGAGCAGGGTGCCGAGCAGTACAAGCTCACGCCGGTCGGCGCGGGCCCGTTCACGGTCGTGGGCAACACGCTCAGCGACCGGCTCGACCTCGCACGCAACGACAACTACTTCAAGGAGGGCCTGCCGTACCTCGACAACCTGAGCTTCCAGTCCGTCGCCGGCGGCCAGGTCGGTTTCCAGGCGCTGCAGGCCGGCCAGGGCGACGTGTTCGAGGGGCTCAGCGACACGACGCTCATCGAGCAGGCGGCGAACACGCCGGGTTTCACCACGGTCGACGGCACGCCGACCTCGCCGTACGTGATCCAGCTCAACACGCGCCAGGCGCCGTTCGACGACAAGCGCGCCCGCGAGGCGATCTACTACGCGACCGACTTCGATGCGATCAACCAGGGTCTCTTCGGCGGCAACGCCGAGCCGAGCCAGTCGTTCACCGCATCTGGCGGCCTGTTCCACATGCCCGAGGTCGAGGGCTACCGCGAGTACGACGTCGAGAAGGCGCAGGAGCTCGTCGAGGAGCTCGGCGGACTGACGGTCGAGCTCGGCACCACAGACATCACCACCGCGCGTTCGGTGACGACGGCTCTGCAGACGCAGTGGCAGGAGGCCGGGATCGACGTCACGATTGACGCCAAGCCGCTCGGCGACGTCATCACGAAGTTCACGAACGGTGAGTGGGAATCGATGTTGCAGACCGCGGGGGCCTGGGACCCTGCCGCCGGGATCGGCGTGCAGGTGCGCTTCGGATCGACCTCGCCCTTCAGCGGCGCGCCGCTGCCGGAGGGCGCGTCGTCGGCGCAGCAGGCCATCGACGAGGGCCTCATGAGCGAGCTCGACGAGCTGCTGCTCGAGAGCGTCGCTTCGACCGAGGACGCCGACCGCGCGGCCGGGTACGAAGCTGTCGCGAAGTACATCTCCGACGAGGCGCTCGCGCCGTTCGGCACGGCGTTCTCGCCCGCACAGGTGCTTCGCGAGGGGGTGCACGGCCCCGGCCTCGACGAGCCGATCCCGGCCCTCGCCGTCAACCAGGGCGTGCTCTACGACCGCGTGTGGCGGGAGCAATAGTGACCTCGTCACTCGCCCACGCGCCTGTCGCCGACGGCGGGGCGGAGGAGCAGGCACCCCTGCTCCGCCGCCTCGCCGCGGCGCCGGTACTGCGAATCGTCGTCAAGCGGCTGCTGATCGCGATTCCGCTGCTGCTCGTCGTCAGCATCCTCGTGTTCATCCTGCTCGAGGCGATGCCCGGCGACCCGGCCCAGAACGCCGCCGGCATGGAGGCCTCGCCGGAGCAGGTCGAGGCACTGCGCCAACAGATGGGACTCGACCGGCCGGCACCCGAGCGATACCTGGGGTGGCTGTTCGGCCTGTTCACGGGCGACATGGGAACGTCGATCGTGAGCGGCCAGACCGTCACGTCACTCCTCGCCGCCCGCATGCCCGTCACGCTCGAGCTCGTCTTCTTGGCGTTCGCGGTGTCGATCGGCATCGCGATCCCCGCGGCCCTGCTCGCGGCTCGCAAGCCCGGCGGCGTGTTCGACCGCATCATCTCGTTCCTCGCGATGACGCTGCTCGCCGTGCCGAACTACGTCATGGCGCTGCTGCTCGTGCTCGTGTTCGCCGTCGTGCTGCGGATGCTCCCCGCAATCGGCTTCGTGCCGTTCTTCCAGAATCCGATCGGCAATCTGCAGTCCGTCGCCCTTCCCGTACTCTCGCTCGCACTTCCGCTCGCGTGCTTCTACGCGAGGTTCCTGCGCGGCGACCTCGTCGAGCAGATCACGCGAACCGACTACGTCGACACGGCCCGCGCGAAGGGCGTCGGCCCCTGGCGTGCCCTGTGGGTGCACGCGTTCCGCAACTCGTCGTTCGGGCTGCTCACGATCGTCGGCCTGAACGTCGGCTCGCTCGTCGGCGGCACGGTCATCATCGAGCAGATCTTCCAGATGCCGGGGCTCGGCATGATGATGCTGGAGGGGGCGATGTCGCTCGACGTCGCGGTCGTGCAGATCTGCGTGTTCATCTTCGCGGCGGTCGCCGTCGTCGCCAACCTGGTCGTCGACGTCATGTACGCCGTGCTCGACCCGAGGATCCGCTATGGCAACCACTGACACCTCGACGAGGGCGCTCCTGCAGCCCTCGGACGCCCAGCGACGCAACGCCACGACGCTTCGCGCCGCGCGCATGGCCGACCTGCGCCGCAAGGCGCTCGTGTGGGTGCCGGGCGGAGCCGTCATCCTGCTGTTCCTGATCTGCTTCCTCGGCCCGTTCGTGCTGCCGATCCCGGCGCCGGTCGGCGGCGACATCCTGTCGAGCCGGCTGCCCGCAGGATCGCCAGGGCACCCGCTCGGCACCGACGTCAACGGCAACGACGTGCTCTCGCGCCTCATCTACGGCGGGCGCACCTCGCTCATCGTCGCCGTCACCGTGAACGTGATCGGCATCGTCCTCGGCGGCCTCATCGGGGCCCTGTCCGCCTACCTCGGCGGCGTCGCAGACTCGATCATCATGCGCATCCTCGATGTACCGATCGCGTTCCCGTCGCTCGTGCTCATCATCGCGATCGCGCAGGCGCTCGGGCCGAGCGTGCCGAACACGATCCTCGCGATGTGCGCGTTCAGCGTCCCGGCGATCGCCCGCGTGTCTCGGTCGGCGACGCTCAGCGTCGTCAACATGCCGTACGTTCGGGCCGCCGAGCTCGCCGGGAGTCCCGCCTGGCGCATCCTGATCCGGCACGTGGCGCCGGGGATCGCGCCGCAACTGCTCAACTTCGCACTGCTCGGTATGGGCATCATCATCGTGACGGAGGGCGCGCTCAGCTTCCTCGGTCTCGGGATCCCGGCGCCTGACCCGAGCTGGGGGAACATGATCTACGACGCCCAACAGACCCTTTCTGCGACGCCGATGCTCGTGCTGTGGCCGAGCCTCGCGCTGCTCGTGACGGTGCTCTCGTTCAACATGCTCGGCGAGAACTCGCGCGACGAGATGAGCCGCCGATGACCGCGACGCAGACCAAGTCGACCGTGCCCGCATCATCGTCGCCGAACGGCGGCGGCGAGCCCGAGACGGTGCTCGAGGTCGACGACCTCCACGTCACGTTCCGGCGCGCTGGCCGCGAGATCCACGCCGTCAACGGTCTCTCGTACCGCCTGCAGGCGGGTCGGATGCTCGCCATCATCGGCGAGTCAGGCTCGGGGAAGTCCGTCAGCGTGCGGGCCCTCATGGGGCTGCTGCCGCCGTCGGCCGTCGTCTCGGGGAGCGCGACACTCGGCGACACCGAACTCATCGGCCTCGACGAGCGGTCGCTGCGCGACCTGCGCGGCAGCAGCATCGCGATGGTGTTCCAAGACCCGGCGCGCTCGCTGAACCCCACCATGACGGCGGGTGCGCAGGTGAGCGAGGCGATTCGCATGCACAGCAGCGTCTCTAAGCAGGAGGCCATGGAGCTCGCGATCGAGAAGCTCAAGCTCGTGCGCCTCCCCGCGCCCGAGCGGCGGTACCACGAGTACCCGCACCAGCTCTCTGGCGGCATGCGCCAGCGCGTCGTGATCGCGATCGCGCTCGCGGCGGACCCGCGGGTGCTCATCGCCGACGAAGCGACGACCGCGCTCGACGTCACGACGCAGGCGCAGATCATGGAGCTCGTGCTCGACCTGCAGCAGCGGCTCGGCACGGCCGTCATCATGATCAGCCACGACCTCGGCCTCGCCGCGTGCTACGCCGACGACGTGCTCGTCATGTATGCGGGACGCGCGGTCGAGCACGCACGGGCGGCACAACTGTTCGGCAACGTGCGCATGCCGTACACGAAGGCGCTGCTCGGCGCGATCCCGCAGGTCGGCGCGCCGCCGCACGCGCTGCTCAACGTCATCGGCGGGCATCCGCCGGACCTCGGCAATCTGCCGGAGGGCTGCTCGTTCCGCGAGCGGTGCCCGAGGGCGACCGACGCGTGCGCGCAGCGCCCGCCGCTCGCCGAGGAGGAGCCGGGCCACCGGTTCGCGTGCTGGCATCCCGTCGACTCGAAGGAAGAGAAGCTATGACGCAGCCGGAACCGTCGAGGGGCGAGTCGTCGCAGGCGACGCGCGGCGCACAGGGTGCGCCGGATGCGCCGACCGCCCGGGCAGCGGGCGCGCAGCATCCAGACGCGGGCGCGCCGCTGCTGCGCGTGCGCAACCTCGTGCAGGAGTACACGTCGCGCGGCGCAGGCGGCGTCAAGGTCGGCACCGTGCACGCCCTCAGCGACGTGTCGTTCGACCTGGCGGTGGGCGAGACGCTCGGCGTCGTCGGCGAGACGGGCTCGGGCAAGTCGACCCTGGCTCGGGCGATCATCCAGG
>JBQDJW010000031.1:0-11668 GCA_052086425.1 Pseudoclavibacter sp.
GAGCGCAGAGGTGACTCGAGCATCCCGCAACACCCACGCGATCGCGAGCTGCGCGAGCGTCTGCCCTCGGCGCTCGGCGATGGCGTTCAGCGACCGCACCCGCTCGAGGTTCTCGTCGCTCAGCATGCCCTCGCGCAGGGTCTTGCCCTGGGTCGCGCGCGAGCCCTCCGGCACGCCGTTCAAGTACTTGTTCGTGAGCAACCCCTGGGCGAGCCCCGAGAACGCGATCACGCCAGCCCCCTCGTCGGCGGCGACCTCGAGCAGCGACGGTTCGCCCTCTTCGATCCACCGGTTGAGCATCGAGTACGAGGGCTGGTGGATCAGCAGGGGCGTGCCGAGTTCGCGCAGCATGCCTGCCATCTCGCGCGTGCGCTCCGCCGAGTACGACGAGATGCCGACGTAGCGCGCGCGGCCCGAGCGCACGATCGCGTCGAGGGCGCTCGCCGTCTCCTCGAGCGGCGTCTCGGGGTCGAAGCGATGGCTGTAGAAGATGTCGACGTAGTCGGTGCCGAGCAGGCGCAACGAGTTGTCGATGCTGTCGAAGAGGTGCTTGCGGCCGCCGCCCGAGCCGTTCGGCCCCGGGAAGACGCCGTAGCCGGCCTTGGTCGACAGCACGAGCTCGGAGCGCAGGCCCGCGAAGTCCTCGCGCAGGATGCGCCCGACGTTCGCCTCGGTCGACCCGAACGGCGGGCCGTAGCCGTTCGCGAGATCGAAGTGCACGATGCCGAGGTCGAACGCGTGCCGCAGCAGCTCGCGCTGACGCTGGACGGGCGTGTCATCGCCGAAGCCGTGCCAGGTGCCGAACGAGATCGCCGGCAGGTTGAGCCCGCTGCGACCGACGCGGCGGTAGCTCATGCGATCGTTGCGGTCGGACGCGGGCAGATAGCGAGGGGTGAGTTGTGCGGTCATCGGATGCTCCTTCAGAGTTCGGGCGGTGACGGGTGCGGGGTTGCGGCGCGCTCTTATCCGGCGACGGCGGCGGATGCGCCGAGCGCGGCGAGCAGGCCGAGTTGCGTTTCGTCTTCGAGTGCGCTGCCGACTGCGACGACGTCGGCCCCCGAACTGAGGTAGTCGGGCGCGTTGGCAGCGTTCATGCCTCCAGTCGCGACGATCCGCACGTTCGGGAATGGACCACGCATGGCGCGGAACCACTCGACGCCGAGCACGCTGGCTGGGAACGCCTTGACCCACGTGAGGCCGAAGGCGGCGGCAAGTTGCAGATCGGTGCCGCTCGCGATGCCGGGCAGGTGTGCCAGTCCGGCGTCGGCGCTCGCGCGAGCGACGGCGGGGTCGAAGCCCGGCGCGACGGTGAAGGTCGCCCCGAGGTCGCGCGCGCGGTCGACGAGTTCCGGCGACACGACGGTGCCAGCGCCGACGCGATGGCCGCCCGGCCGGGCCTCCTCGACGACCGCGCCAAGCGCATCCATCGCCCTCGCGTTCTGAATCGGCACCTCGACGCTGCCGATGCCGACCGACCACGCGATGCGGGCGAGCTCGACGGTTCGTTCGGGCGAGTAGCCCCGCAGGATCGCCATGACGGGCGGCCCCGCGAACATGGCATCGAAGGCGTCGTCGAACGGGCTAGTCATGTGGTCTCCAACCGATGTCGTGCGAAATGCTCGCGACCGCGTCGGCAAGCCGGTCGCGCCACTCGGCGAGCGCGTCGAGCTCGGCACGCGCCTTGAGCGAGGTGATCGAGACGGCGGCGAACACGGCGCCGCTCGAGTCGCGGATGGGCATCGCGATGCAATTGATGTAGTTCTCGTACTCGGCGTCGTCGACCGCGTAGCCACGCTCGAGCGTGGCCTCGAGCTCGCGGTCGAAGGCGGCGCGACTGAGGATCGTCGTGTCGGTGTGCTTCGCGTATTCGTACCCGTCGAGCATCCGCTCGACCGTCGCCGCGTCGCGGTGGGCGAGGATCGCCTTGCTGACGCCTGCGGTGTGCAGGCGAACGGGTTGCCCGATCTGCGAGTAGAGGCGCACCATGCCTGGTTGGTCGATCTTGTCGACGTAGACGATCGTGTCGCCCTCGATCGCCGCGAGGTGCACGGTGTGGGTGCAGTCGCGGCCGAGCTGCTCCAGTACGGGCCGCGCGATATTGGCGAGGTCGAACTGCTCGCTCGCCGCCCGGGCCAGGCCCGCGAGCCGGTAGCCGACCCCGTACCGTCCGTCGGCGTGGCGGCGGGTGAGGCCCGAGTCGGTGAGGGTCTGCAGCATGCGCAGCGCTGTCGATCGATGCACGCCGAGGCGGGCCCCGACCTCCGACTGGGTGCGCGGCTCGATGCTGACGAACTCGAGGATCTCGGCGGCGCGCTGAATGCTCTGTGACATGGTGCTCCTCGTCAGGCGGGGACGAAGTCGTGGGTGCTGCCGAGCGTACGGGCCGCGAGGTCGTGACCCCGATCGAGGCGTTCCTCGGCCGTGGCGCCGCGCAGGAGCGCGTCGAGATAGCCGGCCGTGAACGCGTCGCCGGCTCCGACCGCCTCGACGACCTCCACCGTGCGCGAGGCGACGAATTCGGTGCGCAGCTCGCCGTGCGCCCGCTCGACCTCGGTCGCGCCGACGTCGCCGTCCTTGACGATCAGGCGCCCCGGCACGCCGAGTCGCTCGAAGAGCGGCACGGGCGCCCCCATACCCCAGAGCGTCTCGGCCTCGTCGCGCCCGACGAACACGAGGTCGGCGAGTGTCGCCAGCTCGGCGAGCCGGGGCCCGGCCGCATCGACGCCCCACAAGCCCGGCCGGTAATTGACGTCGAACGAGACGAACAAGCCGCGGCCGCGTGCCTCGCGCATGATCGCCTCGAGCATGCGTGAGCAGCCCGGCGAAAGCCCGGCCGTGATCCCCGTGACGTGAAGTACGGTGACGCCCATCCAGTCGATCGCCCCGAGCATCCGCTCGTCCATCGTCGATGCTGCCGAGCCCGACCGGTAGTAGTGCACCGTCGTACGACCGTCGCCCGGGTCTTTGAAGTAGACCCCGGTGGGGCTCCACTCGACGACGCCGACGCCCGAGACGTCGACGCCGTTCGCCGAGATCTCATCGAGCAGCCGACGGCCGAGCGGGTCGTCACCGACGAGGCTCACCCAGCTCGCGGCGATGCCCGAATCGGCCAGGTACATGGCGACGGTCGACTCGGCCCCGCCGGGCTTGATCGCGAACGACGCGGCGCTCTGCAGCGGCGCCACGTCGATCGGCGTGACGAGCGCCATGGTCTCGCCGAGGCACAGCACACGCCCGGGGCGCGCCTCTCTGCCGTCGACATCGGCGCCGGAAACCGGGCCCATCGCAACGGTGATGGATGCGACGTGACCGTCCTCAGACGCGCGCAGGTTCGTCGGTGTGCTCACGTGCAGACCGTCCTTTCAGTCGTGCCCGGATGACCGGGGCGAGCAGCGCCAGCACGCTCACCGCGAGGAGGACGAGGGCGATGGGACTCGTGAAGACGCCGCCGAAGCTGTCGATCAGCAGCGCGCGACGCAGGTTGCCCTCTGCGAGCGGGCCGAGGATGAGGCCGAGCACGACGGGCCCAGGCGGAAACCCGAACCGGCGCATGAGTAGCCCGAGCAGGCCGAACGCGAACATCAGGACGACGTCGAAGATCGAGTTCGAGACCGCGTAGGTGCCGACCATGCAGAACAGCACGATGACGACGGAGAGGTAGCGCTTCGGCATCGCGAGCAGATTGACAACGCCTCGCATGCGTACGAGCGCGAGCGCGAGCGCGAGCAGCGTCGCGACGACCATGATGGCAGCGAGGCTGTAGACGAGGTCGGGGCGACTCGTGAACAGTGCCGGGCCGGGCTGCAAGCCCCACACGATCATCGAGCCGATCATGACGGCCATGACCGAGTCGCCCGGCACGCCGAGCGAGAGGGTCGTCGTGACCGATCCGCCCATCGTCGCGGTGCTCGCGCTGTCCGCCGCAGCGACGCCCTCGAGGGCGCCCTTGCCGAAGCGGTCGCGCTTCGGCGACACGCGCCGCGCCTGATCCCAGGCGATGACGCCCGCGATATCGCCGCCCGCCGCTGGGATGACCCCGACGACCGCGCCGATACCCGTACCGATTGCGGTCGGCGCACGTAGGTCCCTGCGCTCGGCCCGGTTCGGCCACCACCGGCCGAGCTGCGTGATCGGCCTGACCTCCGGGCCCTTCCTCGTCGAGAGCATCCCGTTGAACACCTCGGCGATGCCGAAGAGGCCGATGATCGCGGCGATGAACGGGATGCCGCCGCTGAGTTCCGGAATGCCGAACGTGAATCGCGGATCGCCAGAGATCGGGTCGTTGCCCACGGCCCCGAGCATGAGCCCGAAACCGCCGGCCGCGAGCCCCTTCATGACGCGATCGCCCGAGACGCCGATCATCATCGTGAGGCCGAAGACGACGAGCGCGAACATCTCGATGGGCCCGAAGCTCAGCGCGAGCGCCGAGACCGGCTGCGCCAGGAACAGCAGGATGAGGATGCCGGCGAGCGAACCGACCGCCGAGACGATCGCCGAGCTGGTGAGCGCGATGCCCGCTTTGCCTTGCTTGGCGAGCGGGTGCCCGTCGAAGGTCGTGGCGATCGACGCGGGCGTGCCAGGCGTATTGATCAGGATGGACGGCACGCGGTCGCCGAACTGCGCGGCGATGTAGATGGCCAGCAGGACGGAGAGTCCCTGCAGCGGCTCGAGCGTCAGCGTGAAACCGGCCGCGAGCGCGACGGCCATGGTCGCCGTCACTCCGGGGATCGCACCAACGAGCGTACCGAGGAGCACGCCGACGAGCAGGCAGATCGCGATGGTCGGGTCGGCGAGGGCCGCGAGTCCGTCGGTGAGCGCGTTCACAGCGGGACTCCGAGCAGCAGGCCGAACACGCCGTAGAGGACGGCGGTTGCGATGACGGGGAACAGGATCAGGTCTCGCCACCCGCGGCCGCCGAGCACGAACGTCAGCGCGCAGGCGAGCACGAGCGTGACGGCGACGAAGTGCACGAAGTACCAGGCGGCGCCGTAGGCCGCGATCAGGGCGAAGAGCAGCAACAGCCGGATGACGCCGAGCTTGGTCGGCGAGTCCTCCCTGGCCGTGTCCGCCTTCGTGAACGCGACGCCGATGAGCGCGACGCCGAGGACCACGAGCGCGATCGACAGCACCGTCGGCCACCAGCGCGGCCCGAACATGTCGCCGCCCGCCTCGGGAACCGTCGTCGCGCTGAGAGCGAGCACAGCGCCGCCTGCAGCGATCACGCCGACGGCGACGCCGAGTTCGCGCAGGCGCGCGCGCCGGGCGTCGACGATGGGGGCGGGCTCGGCGGCGTCGGCGGCCGATGCGTCTGCGGAATCGGCGCCGTCCGCGCCTGGGGCGCTGTCCGTGCTGAGATCACCGCCCGCGCGGGCTGCCTCAGGCGCCTGGTCCGCCGCATCGTCGCGGTCGTCGCGGTCGTCAGCGTGTTGCACGGGTGTCGCCTTCAATCGTGTGAGCGAGACCATGGGCATCACTCGCCGAACAGCGCTGCGAAGCGTTCGTGCTCGGCGGCGACGAAACTCGAGGCCTCGCTCGCGCCGAGGAAGACCGGGATGTTTCCGCCCGATTCGATGAGCTCGATGTACTCGTCGGTCGTCGCGGCCTCGCTCAGCGCGGTTTCGAGCTGCTCGGCGACGGCCGGGTCGAGCCCGGTCGGCGCCCCGATGGCCGCCCAGCTGCCGATGACGACGTCCTGCCCGAGCGACGTCGCAGTCGGCACGTCGGGCAGCGCCGGCGCGGCCTCCTCGGTGAAGACGGTGAGCACCCGCAGGCGGCCGTCCTCGTGAGCCGGCTGGGTTTCACCGATGCCGGCGACGACCGCGTCGACCTGTCCGCCGATGGCCGCGGTGACGGCCGGTGCGCCACCGTCGAACGGCACGCCTTGGAATTCGACACCGGCGACGTTGCCGAGCTCGAGCGCTCCGGCCTCCCAGATCGAGCCGGGACCGGCGTTGGAGATCGAGATCTCGCCCGGATTCTCTTCGGCCGCGGCGATCAGATCGTCGAGCGTCTGGTACGGGCTGTCGGCGGGGACGGCGATCGTGCCCGGCTGCTCGTTCACGATGCCGAGGAAGTCGTATTCGGCCGGATCGATGTCGTAGCCCTGGTGCCCGAGCATGCTCACCTCGACGGGGAACACCATGAGCGAGTACCCGTCGGCATCCAGGCCCGCGACGTGACCCATGCCGACGGAGCCGGCGCCACCGGGACGATTGTCGACGACGACCGACTGCCCGAGCGATTCTTCGAGGCCAGTCGCGAGTGTGCGTGCCGTGAGGTCGGTCGCGCCGCCGGCCTGCGTCGGCGTGTAGAGGGTGATGGTGTCGGTCGGGAACTCGGCGCCGTCGGCTCCTCCGCCGCCGCGATCCGCGCATCCGGCGAGGGCGAGCGCGGCAGCGGTCGCCGCGACGAGGGCGATGGGGGCAAGGCGTGACCTGCGTGCGTTGAACATGAGTGGATTCCATCCGCGTCTTTGAAGATGTGTTGCATATGTTGCAACAGTGATGCAGTAGTTGCACACCAGGCTAGATCGCGGGAATCGGAACGCGCAAGTTCCGTTCCGAACCGCTCCGCGACGAACGCCGCGCAGGCACGCGAAACGGCGGCGAGCATCCGGTCCTCGGTTGCGCGCCGCCATGGCGGGTCAGCGTGCTCGTGACGGGGCCGGTAGCCCCTGTCGCGCTCGGTAGCCCCACGTCCGAAGGAACGCGCGCAATGCCCAACCGCTCCCCGACGCGACAAGAACTCCCAGGCATCCGGTAGTTCCTGTCGCGATCGGTAGCCCTGCCCCGCCGCGCCGCGCCCTACGCGGGCGCGGTCGCCGCGAGCCTCCTCGCCGTCGCCGCCGCGAGTTTGACCCGCAGCACCTGCGACACCCGGCTGAGACCGATCGCCGCGATGAGGGCGATGCCGCTCGCGACCGCCTGCCAGAACGTCGTGACCCCGAGCAGCACGAGCCCGTTGTTGAGCACGCCGTAGAACAGCACGCCGATCGTCACGCCGAACATCGAGCCCTCGCCGCCCGTCAGAGCGACGCCGCCGAGCAGCACCGCCGTCAGCACGACGAGTTCGAAACCGCCGCCGATCTGCCCGGCCGGGGCGCTGTTGAGGCGGGCGACCACGATCGTTCCGGCGAAGGCCGCCGCGGCGCCCGAGAGGATGAACAGCGCGAACGGGATGCGCTTCACGGCGACGCCCGAGAGGTACGCGGCCTCGCGGTTCACACCGATCGCGTAGACGTGCCGTCCTGTCGGCGTGAGCGTGAGGAACACCCCGGCGACGACGATGATGACCGCGGCGATCCACACCGAGATCGGCACCTGGGCGATCGTACCGACGCCGAGGAAGCCGAACTCGTCGCCGAAGTTGTTCTTGGGCGTCGGGCTCATGAGCTGCGTCGCGCCGCGCACGGCCGTGAGCGTTCCGAGCGTGGTGATGAGGGAGTTCAGGCCGAACACCGTCACGACGAGCGCGTTGATCGCGCCGACGAGCGCGCCAGCGAGCACCGCGAGCACGACCGCGAGCGCCGGGTCCCCCTCACCGTTTGCCACGACGAGCGAGGCGACGACGCCGCCGAGCGCGAGCGACGACCCGACGGAAAGGTCGATGTAGCCCGAGATCAGCAGCAGTGCGACCGGCACCGCGATGATCGCGATGACGGCGCTGTCCTGCAGGATGCTGCGCACGTTCTGCCACTCGAAGAACGACCCGGACGCGAGCTGCACGCCGACGACCATGACGATGAGCACGACGAGCAGCGGCGTGCGGATGATGCCTTCGAGCATGCCGCCGGCGAGTCGGTTCGAGCGTGCGCCTGCGGGGCGGCCGGGATGCCCGCCGCCGGGGCCGGGGGCGGGGCCGGATGCGGTGGTCGCCGCGGTGCGGGAGGAGCCGTTCCTCTCCCCGGGTGCGGTTGGCGTCACTGCGTCGGTCTCGGCGTTCATGCGTGCCCCTCTGGGTGGGTGAGTATGCGGGTGTCTTTCGCCGTGTCGTGGGCGGCGGCGAGCAGGGCCTCGGCAGAGGTCTCGGCGATCGCGACGTCGTCGACGATTCGCCCGCTCGCGAAGATGAGGCAGCGGTGGCCGAGGTCCATGGCCTCGTCAGGGTCGTTCGTCGCGACGACGACGCCGGCGCCCCGCTCGGCGGCCAGCTGCTTGATGGCGTCGTAGATGTCTTTGCGGGCGCCGACGTCGACGCCCTGCGTCGGGTCGTCGAGCAGCAGCACCCGGGTTGACGACGCGTCGTTGACCCAGCGGCCGAGCAGGATCTTCTGCTGGTTGCCGCCGCTGAAGCGGCCGGCAGGAAGCTCGGGCGCGTTCGGGGTGAGACTGAGCCACGCGGCGACGTTGCCGAAGATCGCGCGCTCGGCCGCGAGCGAGCGGAAGCCCGCGCCGCCGAGTTTGCGCATGACAGAGACGACCGCGTTGTCCTGCGCCGCGAGCGCGCCGAAGAGTCCCTCACGGGCGCGGTCGCCCGGCACGAGTGCGATGCCCGCGCGGATCGCCGCCGCCGGCGAGTCGAGGCGGCGGGGCCCCCCCGCGGCCCGCAACTCGCCCCCCGCACGGGCCCTCCCGCCGAACCGGGGGGTGTGCCGCCGGGGGCGGCCCGCGCCGCTGAGGGCGGTGGCGAACACGATCTCGCCCTGCCGCACGCGCAGGTCGATCGGGCCGAGGCCGACCCCCTCGAGACCGGCGACCTCGATCGCGGGCTCGACGTCGTCCCTCGGCGGCGCAGGCGGGTCGCTGATCGCGCCGTGCCCGTCGCTGATCGCCGCGACGAGCGACTCGCGCGTGATGTCGTCGCCCCGCGCGGTCCACACCGAGCGGCCGTTGCGCATGACCGTCGCGGCGTCGGCGAGCCTGAGCACCTCGCCGAGCAGGTGGGTCACGTAGAGGATCGCGATACCGCTCGACGCGAGGTCGCGGACGAGCACGCCGAGATTCTCGGCCTCGTCGCGCGAGAGCGCGGCCGTTGGCTCGTCGAGAATCAGCAGGCGGGCGTCGCGCTGCAGCGCCTTGGCGATCTCGACGAGCTGCCGCTGCCCGACCGGCAGGGCGCCGACGCGCATGTCCGGGTCTATGCCGTGGGCCCCGACCCTCGCGAGCACCTCGCGCGCCAGTTCGCGGTGCGTACCGCGGCGGATGAACCCGGCCCGCGTGCGCTCCTGCCCGATGAACAGGTTCTCTGCGACGGTGAGGTTGTCGACGACGCTGAGGTGCTGGTAGATCACGGCGACACCGGCGGCGATCGAGTCGCGCGGCGAGAGCCGGTCGTGGTGCCGGCCGTCGAGCTCGATCGAGCCCGAGGTCGGCGCGACGCCGCCGCCGAGGCACTTGATGAGCGTCGACTTGCCCGCGCCGTTGTGGCCGAGCAGGGCGTGCACCTCGCCGTCGGGAATGTCGAGGGTGACGTCGTCGAGCGCGAGCGTCATGCCGTAGCGCTTCGAGAGATTGGTGACGGATGCTGACATGGGGCTCCGAGGGTCGGGATACGGCTGCCTACGCGGAGATTCGCGAGGCGCTGGGGTGCGCCGAGGCGCCAAGGGCGCCGGGGCACTCGCGGAACGAGCGCCCCGGCGCGCGGCCTAGCCGCCCTGCTCGGCGATGTAGTCGGGCAGGTTCGGGTCGTCTGCCGTCACGATCGTCACGGGCAGGTCGACGCTCGGGTCTTCCTCGCCGTTGCCGAGCGCGACGGGCACGTCGACGACGTTCGCGACGAGCTCCTCGAGCGAGAAGTAGGTCGCCGCCCGGAAGAAGTTGCCCGCCTCCATCTGCTGCAGGAGGAACAGGTTCGGGTCGAGCCCGCCGACGTACGTGCCGGGGTCGTCCGCGGGCCTGCCCTGCTCGATGAGGGCCTGGTAGGCGCCCTGCGCGGCGTCGCCGACCGCGGTGAGCACGATGCTCGTGTCCGGGTACTGCGCGAGCAGCGACGAGGTCGTCGACAGCCCGTCATCCGGCGTGACCGCCTGCTGCTCGGCCACGATCTCGAGGTCGGGGCCGTGCTCGGCGAGGGCGTCCATCAGACCCTGGGTGCGCTCGAGGCCGATCTGACGCTCGGTTTCGTTGAGCACGATGACCTGCGCGTCGGGGCCGACGTTCTCGAGCGCCCATTCCGCGGCATTCTTCCCCAGGTCGTACCCCGACTGGTAGAAGCTGAACTGCAGCGTCGCGTCCTGGTTCTCCATATCGCCGCCGTAGGTCACCCAGTACTTGCCCGCGTCGCGGTACTGCTGGGCGATGCCCTCGAGGCTCGCGGGGTCGACGGGGAAGGAGACAACCGCATCCACGTCGCTCGTGAGGTACGAGTTGAGCTGGCTGACCTGCGTCTGCAGGTCGCCCTCGTCGTTCGTGAAGACGACCTCGACGCCCTTCTCGGCGGCGCGCTCCTCGATGATGCTCACGATCGAGCCGTAGACCGGCAGCGAGGTGAACGGGTAGTCGAACAGGATCTTGTCGACCTGGCCGCCCTCGGCGGGGGTCTCGCCGCCGGCCGAGGCGTCGTCGGCCGTTGTCGTGCTGCAGCCGGCGAGCACGAGGCCGGCGGCGGTCGCCGCGGCGATCGCCGCGAGTCGTTTGGTTCGCATGAGTGGGGGTTCCTTCGCGTCGTTGTGAGGGGTCTGGGGTGATGCCCCGGCGGCGTTCCGCCGAGGGTGTTCGGGGTTCCGGATGCGCGAGCGCCGAGTGCGCGGGTGCGTCGTCCGTGCAGATGCGCCGGATGCGCCGGTGCGGTCAGTCGCGGGCGTACACGCGCGCGCCTTCGAAGTACGTCTCGACCGCGTGCGTGTCGACGACTCGCTCGATGTCGACGGCGAACGGGTCTTGGCTGAGCACGACATAGTCGGCCGATTTGCCCGGCACGATCGAGCCGGTCTCGTCGCCGAGGCCCATCGCCATCGCACCGTTGATCGTGAAGAACTCGAGGGCCTCGGCGAGCGTTACGGCCTGCTCGGGCCACAGCTGCCCCGGCGCGCGGCCGAGCGGGTCGGCGCGCGTGACGAGCCCCTGGATTCCCTCCCACGGGTTCGGCGAGTAGCTGACGGGCCAGTCCGAGCCGCCCGCGATGAGCACGCCGAGGTCGGCGAGCTCGCGGTTCGGCTGCATCTGCAGCGCACCGGGCGACGGTCGCACGGCCGCGATCGCGTCGGGGATCACGCCGGGGAACCACAGGAACGGCGAGATGTCGGCGACGACGTTCAGCGACGCGAAGCGCGGGCGGTCGTCCGGGTGCACGTACTGCCCGTGCGCGATCTGGTAGATCGCGTCGGTGTAGCCGGCATCTCGCACGGCCTCGATCGCGTCGAGCGCGACCCGCGTTGCCGCGTCGCCCGTGCAGTGGATCTTCGCGCCGAGCCCCTGCGGCGCGGTGCGCATCAGCCAATCCTGCAGCTCGGACGGCGCCATCGTCGTGGTGCCGCAGTGGCACGCGCCGTGCTCATCGCTCTCGAGATACGGGTCGAGGAACGCGCCGGTGTAGGTCGGTGGGACGCCGTCGAGGGCGACCTTCACGAAGTCGGGTCGGTGGTGCGTCGTGCGGTACTGCTCGCGCTGCGCCACGAGCTCGTCGCCGACCGGCGTGTTCGCGAAGAGGAACACCGACGACAGCAGCGACGACACGACCCACGCGTGCAGTTCGCCGCGCTCGTCGAGGTCGCGGAGCGCGCCCATGATGT
>JBQDJW010000032.1:0-2636 GCA_052086425.1 Pseudoclavibacter sp.
CGTGTGCTTGAGCTCGATCACGAGGCCGCAGGCGCGCGCGCCGCCGCCGATCCCGATGCCCGGCGCGTTCGACGGGCCCGACGCACCCGACGCACCCCGCGCATCCGGTGCCGTCAACGCGCCCGCAGCATCCGGTGCCGTTTCGCGCGTGTCGGCGACGAGCTCGACGAGATCGCGCAATCGCAGGATGCTCCACTCGCCATCGTGCGCGGCGCTCGCCTCCCGCAGGTCGGGGAGCGGCTCGACGGCGCGCAGTTCCTGCAGCTCGGCCCAGTCGAAATCGAGAGTGAACAGGCCCTCCGCCCGGAACTCTCCGACATCGACGCTGCGCCGGCGCCGCGCGAACTCGGCGAAGGCCGACACGTCGGTCGTGTGGTCGAGCAGGGGTTCGTGGCGAATCGCGAGCACCCCGTCGCGTGTCGGCACGAGGTCGGGCTCGACGAAGTCGGCGCCCTGTGCGATCGCGAGACGGTACGAGGCGGCCGTGTGTTCGGGCAGGTACGCGGGCGCGCCGCGGTGCCCGATGAGTGCCGGATGCTCCCCCGGGAATGCCGTGCGGGGTTCCTGTCGGTCTGCCGGTTGCGCCTCGTGGTTCACGCAAACAGCCTGCATCCTCCACACGACGATCGAGTGAACGGGCGACTACCGTTGAGGTCGTGACCGCCGTTCTCGCCGCCTACTCGTCGAACCGCTGGCGGGCCATCGCCCTCGACCTGATCCTGGTCGTCGTGTTCGCCGTGATCGGCCGCGCGAACCACGGCGAGACGCTCACCCTGTGGGGCGTCGCCGACACGGCGTGGCCGTTCGTCATCGCCTGCCTCCTCGGTTGGCTGGTGGTCACGCTCGCCAGGCTGCCGCACGCGCGGGCGTGGCCGAGCGGGCTCGTCATCTGGGTCGTGACGGTCGCCGCGGGAATGGGGCTGCGCATCCTGACCGGCGATACGGCCGCGACGGCCTTCGTCATCGTCGCGTCGGTCACGCTCGCAGTGTTCTTGATCGCTCCGCGGCTGCTGCTCAGGCGGCGACGATTCGAACGCGACACGGCGTCCGTCGCACGTTCGCCGCGGGCGTGACGGCCTTCATTTTGCGCTCAACGTCACCCGATAGTCTTAGCGCAGCGTTTGCCGCACCCCGTCGTCGCGCCGGGCGCCCCACCTGACTCGCAGAAACGGATCTCAACGCATGGCGAATTCCGCGCTGAAGCGCAATCCATACTTCAACGGCTCTGCCCCCCAGCAGCAGCAGCCCTCATACGCCGCTCCAGGGCAGCAGTTCGGCCGCGGCGGGCAATTCCAGGCCGGTCGGTCCGACCAGTCCGGCAACAACCCGTATGCGCAGGGCAACAACGTCCACGGCGGCGCGTCCGGCGTCGGCGCACCACCGATGGGCGGGCAGCAGCCCATGCAGCAGGGCATGCCCTCGCCCGATGCGATGAACCACCAGTACGACATGCCCTCGGCGTCGCCAGACGAGATGGACCGCATGTCGTACCCGGACGTCATCGCGAAGACGGTCGGACTCTTCGCGATCGTGCTCGTGACCGCGGGGCTCACTGCGGCCGTGACAGTCTTCGTCAACCCGGGCCTCGGCCTCATGCTCGCGCTCGCCGGCAGCATCGGCGCGCTCGTCACGGGCCTCATCCTGAGCTTCTCCCGCACGCCGAAGCCGGCGCTCGCGTGGGCGTTCGCCGCCTGCGAAGGCCTCCTCGTCGGTGGGTTCTCCGCGTACCTCGAGATGTTGCTCCCCGGCATCGTCATGCAAGCGACGCTCGCGACGTTCGCGGTCGTAGGCACGACGCTCGTGCTCTTCCGCTTCGGCAAGGTGCGCACCTCGCCGAAGGTCACGAAGATCGTCATGATCGCCATGATCGGCTACGCCGTCTTCTCGCTCATCAACGTCGGCTACGTGTGGCTCGTGCCCGACGCACCCGCCTGGGGTATGCGCTCCGTCGAGATCTTCGGCATCCCGCTCGGCGTCGTCATCGGCATCCTCGCGGTGCTGCTCGGTGCGTACATGCTCGTCATGGACTTCGAGTTCATCGAGAATGGTGTCAAGGCTGGCGCGCCGCGCGCGTTCGGCTGGATCGCCGCCTATTCGCTCGTCTCGACCGTCGTGTTCATCTACATCGAGATCCTGCGCCTCATCGCGATCATGCGCGGCGGCGACTAACGCGTCGCTGCGCCGCAACGCCGAAGGCCGTCACCCGACCGGGTGGCGGCCTTCGGCGTTGGCGGATGCGCGGAGCGGGATCACGCCGTGGTTCCCAGTGTCGATGGCCGAGGAGGCCGCGTCGGGCTCGCCACAGGGCCGCCGACCTGCCCGCGCAACTCGCGACTGAGACGTAAGTCACACAGTCGCCAGTCGCCAGACGCCAGACGCCAGACGCCAGACGCCACCGAGTCGGACAAGAACTACCCAGCATTCGGTAGCCAATGTCCTGCTCGGTAGCCCTCGGAAGCCCGCCGACTCACCCTGGATTCGCCACCGCCGAACGCGATCGTCAGCTATCCGACAACCGGCAGTCGACGTCGCATCCGGCAGCCCCGTGCAGCCCACGCCCCACAAGCCCCGGCGAGCGCATCCCGACAACTGCGGGGTTGTGGGGGGAGGGGGTGGGGCACCAGAACACCCAACCC
>JBQDJW010000032.1:2646-11622 GCA_052086425.1 Pseudoclavibacter sp.
CGAGCCACTTTCGCCACAACCCCGCAGTTGCGTCATCGTGAGGCGCTGTCCTCTGGGCCGCGCGCCGCCGCCGATTCTCCGCCGAACTCCCCGGCGAACGCGTCTTCGACGATGACCGGCGACTGCACGATCGGAATCATCGCGACGATCGGATGCGCGTCGTCCCTGAACTCGACCTCGTCGATGCGCGGCAGCGAGTAGTCGTACTCCTCGTCGGCCTCGTCGCCCTCCCTGGCCGCGGCGACGCCGAACAGGGCCTCGCCCACAGCCGCGAGCGCCTCGACGTGATCGGCGATGAGGCTGCCGGTCGTCACCTCAGGCTCCGAAGGCTCGGACAGCTCCGAAGGCTCCGACGACTCGCCCGGCACGACCGACTCGGCCGCCCCCGACGCCCCGACGCGCCCGGGCGCGGACGCCTCCTCGCCGGCGGACGCCGACGCAGTCGCGTCGATCCCTTCGGCAGCGGACGCGTCGACGGATCCGAGCGCCGGAGTCTCGTTCGATTCCGGCCATTCGAACGGCCCACGGCTGTGAGGCGTCGGCGCAGCGCCGGCCGAGCCGGCGCCTGCCGAGGCAGTGTCCGCCTCGGTACCGTCCAACTCAGCGCCCTCCGACCCGGTATCCGACGAATCCAGGCCGTCCGCACCGGCGCCGACCGACGCGACGATGTCCGCCACCACGGCGTCCGGCACCACGTCCGCGGCCGCAAGATCGCCAGACGTCTCGCCGCGAACATCCTCGTCGCCGCCGACGGCGCCGATGATCGGCACGACGCCCGTGACGACAGCGAGACCCTCGGTGCGGGTCGGCAGGTCGATCGTGCCGGTCGCGACAGCGACCTCCTCCTGCTGACTCGGCACCGGGATGATGCCGGTGATGGGCCCGACGATGTCGACGACGCCGCCATCGACTGCCGGCTTCGCGTGGTCGGGCGCGAGCCGGACCGCGATGACGCCCGCCAGGATCAGCACGCCGCCGAGGATCTGCATCATGGTCGGAACTTCGCCGAGCATGACCGCGGCGACCGCGACGGTCGCGACGACTTCGAGCAGGGCGATGAACGACGCGAGGCGCGACCCGAGCAACTTGGCGCCGATCGTGCCGAACGTGTACGCCCCAACGGTGCCAACAATCACGACGACCGACATCGGGGCCAACCACGGCACACTCGACCCGAGCAGCTCGGCAGTTCCGGCGAGGTCGAACGCGACGGGCACGATGCCGAATGCCCCGAGCATCCCGACCGCAATCGTCGACACCGCGAGGCCCCCGCCGATGAGCGCGACGGGCGGAAGGTCGGCGGGCGCGTTCGCGCCGATGAGGAAGTAGGCGCACATCGTGAGCGCCGCGAGCCCGGCGAAGGCGACGCCGAGCGCGTCGAGGCCCGAGCCGTTCGCGAGGTCGAGAACGCACAGCAGGCCGGCGATCGCGAGGCCCGTTCCGATGAGCGACATCACGGCGGGCCGTACCCGCGTGCGCGCCCAGGCCGCGAGCAGCAAGAGGATCGGCGCCATGTACTGGATCAGCATCGACACGCCGATCGGCATGCGCTCGAACGACGAGAACGCGAGCAGCTGCACGCCCGCGATCCCGAGCAGGCCGTATGCGAGGATCCATGCCCATCGGCGCAGCATTGCGCGCGGGTCGCGGCGCACGGCGAGCGCGACCAGCGGCGCGAGCACGAGCGCTGCGAGCAGGCTGCGCACGAACACGGCGCCGCCGGGAGTCCAGCCGGCTTCGAGCAGCGGCTTTGCGAAGGGCGCCGCCCCCGCGAACGCGATCGCCGCGCCGACGGCGGCGAAAAGACCGATCGAGCCCGCGCGGCTCGAGACCTGAGTGGTCGACACGGCATTACCTTTCTCGGAGCGCGGGTGACGCGCCCCGAAACCGGGGTGAATATTGAAAGAATTGGATGCGCGAACGCTGCCGCCGAGCGTGGGAAACCCGAAGAAGGCCCGGTGAGATTCACCGAGCCTCGTCACGAGCCACGTCGTTGACGCTCGTGACACTACGGGCCATGGAGTCAGGAGTCAAGATGCTTTTTACCAGTGACGTGGAGGCATCGCTTCGGCAGGCCGCTGTGCTCGTCAACACGCTCTCGGTGCACGATCCCGACGGCGTCGATTCGTTCTCGACGGTCGAACATCTCGAGGCGTTCCTCGCGGAGTTCCCGACCCACGGGTCGCGCGAAGATCCCGAGCGCGAGCTGGTCAGGATGCGGTCGTTGCGTCGCCATCTGCGTCGCCTCTGGGAGGCAGAGACGGAAGATGAGGCCGTCGAGATCGTCAACGAGATGCTGCGTCGCGGACGTGCGCTCCCCCAGCTGCAGCGGCACGACGACTACGGCTGGCACGTTCACGCGGCGTCGGACGACGACCCGCTCTGGGCGCGCACCGAGGTCGACGCGGCGATGGCGTTCGTCGAGCTTCTTCGCGCCGACGAGTTCGAGCGGGTCAAGCGGTGCGCAGCCGAAGACTGCGAGGCCGTGCTCGTCGACCTCTCGCGAAACCGGTCGAAGCAGTACTGCGACACGGGCAACTGCGGCAACCGGGCGAACGTGCGCGCCTACCGCGCGCGGCAGGCCGAGACGCAGGCGATCGACCTGCCGTAGGCGCGGCGCGGCGCGCGCACTCGGCCGCCAAACGCAGAATGTGCAGGTTTGCCCGGAGTGACGCGCCACTCCGGGCAAACCTGCACACTTTGGCGAGCGATACGTCCCACGACGCCGGCGCCCGCACCGGGCGCTACGCCCCGGGCGCTACTCCCACTCGATGGTGCCCGGCGGCTTCGACGTGACGTCGAGCACGACTCGATTGACGCCGTCGACCTCGTTCGTGATGCGGTTCGAGATGCGCGCGAGCACGTCGTACGGCACGCGCGTCCAGTCGGCCGTCATCGCGTCCTCGCTCGACACGGGGCGAAGCACGATCGGGTGGCCGTAGGTGCGGCCGTCGCCCTGCACGCCCACCGAGCGCACGTCGGCGAGCAGTACGACGGGACACTGCCAAATCTCCGCGTCGAGGTCGGCCGCCGTGAGCTCTTCGCGCACGATCGCATCCGCCTCGCGCAGCAGATCGAGCCGTTCCTGCGTGACCTCGCCGATGATCCGGATGCCGAGGCCGGGCCCCGGGAACGGTTGGCGGGCGACGATGACCTCGGGAACGCCGAGCTCGCGCCCCACCTGCCGCACCTCGTCCTTGAACAACGTGCGAAGCGGCTCGACGAGCTCGAACTCGAGGTCCTCCGGCAGCCCGCCGACGTTGTGGTGGCTCTTGATGTTCGCGGTGCCGCTGCCGCCGCCCGACTCGACGACATCGGGGTACAGCGTGCCCTGCACGAGGAAGCCGATCCCCTCACCCTCGCCCGCCTTCTCGGCGATGAGGTCGCGCTCGGCCTGCTCGAAGGTGCGGATGAACTCGCGCCCGATGATCTTGCGCTTCTGCTCGGGATCGGTCACTCCGGCGAGGGCGGTCAAGAACTGCTCGCGCGCATCAACCGTCACGAGTCGAATACCGGTCGCGGCGACGAAGTCTCGCTCGACCTGTGCGCGCTCGTCCTGGCGCAGCAGACCGTGGTCGACGAACACGCACGTGAGCTGGTCGCCGACCGCGCGCTGCACGAGGGCCGCCGCGACCGCCGAGTCGACGCCGCCGCTGAGCCCGCAGATGACCTGGCCGTCGCCGATCTGTTCGCGGATGCGCGCCACCTGTTCGGTGATGATCTCGCCAGGCGTCCAATCGCCCGGCAGGCCGGCCGCGCCGTGCAGGAACGACTCGAGCGCCTCTTGGCCGCGCTCCGAGTGCTTGACCTCTGGATGCCACTGCACGCCGTACAGGCCGCGGCGCTCGTCGGCGAACGCCGCCACCGGGGTGTCGTCCGTCTCGGCGAGCACGGCGAAGCCCTCTGGCGCGCGGACGACCGCATCGCCGTGACTCATCCACACGACCTGCTTCGCGGGCTGGCCGGCGAGCAGAGACGACGAGTCGCCGTCGCTGCCCGCCAGCGTCACCTGCGTCGAGCCGTACTCGCGCTTGCCGGTGCGGGCGACCTCGCCGCCGAGCTGCGTCGCCATCACCTGGAACCCGTAGCAGATGCCGAGCGTCGGCACCCCGAGTTGCAGGATGCCCTCGTCGAGCGACGGCGCGCCCTCGGCGTACACGCTCGACGGGCCACCCGAGAGGATGATCGCCGACGGCTCCTTGGCACGCACCTCGTCTGCCGTGATCGAGTGCGGCACGATCTCGCTGTAGACATTGGCCTCGCGCACGCGGCGCGCGATCAGCTGCGCGTACTGCGCGCCGAAGTCGACAACCAGCACGGGCCGCTGCTCGGTGCCCGCGCCGGCTGCCTCGATGCCGGCTGCCTCGATGCCGGCTGCCTCGATATCGGCAGACTCAGTGCCAGCAGATTCTGTCGCCACGTCCTCGGCCGCGGCCGTCTCTGCGCCTGCGGTCTCGCTCGTCGATGTGGTCATGCTCGCCCTTCGCTCGCATCGGTTGACGTTGTGCCCGATCGCCGTTCGGCGAGTTCGCGCTCGACCTCGGCATCGATCTTGGCGCGCTCCTCGTCGCTGAGGGTCGCCTCGAACGCCTCGAGCTCGGCGCGCTCGCGCTCCGAGTCGGCGTCGGCGCGCCGGTAACCGCGCAGCTCGACGCGCACCTTGCGCGCCATGAACACCTCGGTGATGAACGACATGAACGGCACGACGCCGCCGGCCGCCATCGCGAGCAGCCACAGCAGCGGCCATCGCATGAGCTGCCAGAGGATGAAGCTGGCGATGAGATAGACCACGTAGAACCAGCCGTGCACGATGAGCACCCACAGGCTCAGGTTCACGCCAGAGGTCGTGCCTTCGAGCACGAGGGCGATGGGCCCGTTCGTGCCGAACGCGTCGACCTCGAGGTGGAACGCGTACTTGAGGATCATCTCGATCACGAGCAGCAGAAGCAGGATGCCCGTGATGTATGCCGTCACCTGATAGAAGCGGAGCGCGATCGAGATCTTCGGGAACGATTCCGGCCGAGGGCGATCGATGATCCTGGCGAGGGGAGGCATACCGGCCATTCTACGAGCCGTCGAGACGCGCGTCGCGCGCCCGGCGCAGCACGCGCATCCGGACCTCGTCGGCCGCCCGCTCGTCTGGGTTGCGCAGCGCGAGGGTCGCGTCGCGCTCCCGGTCGTACTCTGCGCGCACGAGGCGCCACCACACGTAGAACGCGAAGAATGCGAAGACGACCCACTCGAGCGCGTAGAACACATTGAGCATGTTCAGGCCGAGGCCGTCATCGGATGCGGTCACCACCGTCACCGGGTCGAGGCCATCCCGCGCGTTGTCGTCGAGGTCGAGGATCACGTACGACCCGTACGCGGCGGGCCCTGGCTCGGCCCAGCGGTTCACGAGGAACGCCGGCGACATCTGCCCCAGTGTCTGCGGGTCGTTGCCCGCATCGGGCGCCGCCGGCTGCTGACCGTACTCGAGACGCCCTTCGTACGCGACCGGCGCGGCATCGGCCGCCGGCTCCATGGCTTCGCGCAGCCGGTCGGCGGCCTCGGCCGCCTCGTCGTGCGTCGCGGCCCACCCGAACACGACCGCGAGGCTCGGGGCGTGCTCGGCGCGCGGCGCGCCATCCCAATCGGTCTCGCCGTCGTCGGTCACGTAGGCGTGCCCGATCACCCAGAACCCGAGCTCGCCCCCCTGGAGTCGGTCGATCACGATGTCGATGTCGCGCGGGTCGACGACGCCCTCGAACGAGACGGTGCGGCCGATCGACGAGTCGAGCAGCCCCTCCTGCGGGGTCGCGGCATCGCCGAGCGTCGTCGGGCCGAGCGCCGGCTGCGCCGCCTGCTGCGCGGAGCGAACGGCCTGTTCGACCTGCCACTGCGCGAGGCCCGCGAACGCGGCGGCGACCGCGAGCACCAGCACGAGCATCCCCAGCCATTTCGGCCGGGTCATCACGCGGATCATGAAACGGGCGTCGCTCCGGCGTCCGCCTCCTCGGCGATGTCGGTCGCCGCGCCGTCAGCCGAACCGTCTGCCGCATCCGCACGTTCCGTCGCCGTGCCGTCGGCAGCATCCGCGCTGTTACCCGCACCGTCCGCGGCATCCGCATCATCAGTGCCGGTATCGGATGCGGCACTCGCGCCGATCGGCGCGGTCCCGATCGGCGTGTTGTCGCCGGCGCCATCGAGCACGGAGGCGATGTCGGGTGCCTGCAGGCGAACGCGGTCGGCCGACTCGTCGTCGGGTTCCTGCTGACTGCCGATCTCGGCGGCGACGCGCGAGCGGTAGGCCTCGACCTCGCGCTCGCGGCGCTCGCCGTCCCAGCCGAGGACCTCGCCCATCAGCTCTGCCGCGATGGGAGCGGCGGACACCCCGCGGTCCCACGCCTCGATCGAGATGCGCGTGCGGCGCGCGAGCACGTCGTCGAGGTGCAGGGCACCTTCGTGCGAGGCCGCGTAGACGATCTCGGCGAGGATGTAGTCGTCGGCGCCGGGAACCGGGTCGCCGAGCTCGGGGCGAGCTCGGATCAGGTCGAGCAGTTCATCGGTCAGCGTGCCGTAGCGGTTCAGCAGGTGCTCGATGCGGACGCGGTGCACATCGAAGGCTCGCGCGATCTTCGCGCGCCGATTCCACGCGGCTTTGAAGCCGGTCGCGCCGACGAGGGGCACGTCCTCGGTCGTCGACTCGGGCACGCGCACATCGAATGCCGCGACGGCCGCATCGATCGCGTCCTTCGCCATGACGCGGTAAGTCGTGAACTTGCCGCCGGCCACCAGGACGAGGCCCGGCGCCGAGTGGGCCACGAGGTGCTCGCGCGACAATTGCGAGGTCTCGTCGCTCTCGCCGGCGAGCAGCGGGCGCAGGCCCGCGTAGACGCCCTCGACGTCGACGCGCGTGAGCTTGACCGCGAGCACCTTGTTGACGTGCTCGAGCAGATAGTCGATGTCGGACGCGGTGGCGGCAGGATGCGCCTTGTCGAGCGTCCAGTCGGTGTCGGTCGTGCCGATGATCCAGTGACGGCCCCACGGGATCACGAACAGCACGCTCTTCTCGGTGCGCAGCAGCAGCCCGGAGTGCGCCTGGAAGCGGTCGCGCGGCACGACGAGGTGGATCCCCTTGGAGGCGCGCACGCGGAAGCTGGCCCGCTCGCCGACCATCGTGTTCGTGTCGTCGGTCCACACCCCGGTCGCGTTGACGACCTGCTTGGCGCGGATCTCGAAGCGCTCCCCCGTCTCGACGTCGATCGCCTGCACGCCGACGACGCGCTCGCCGACCTTCAGGAATCCCTCGACGCGAACACGCGGCGCCACGTGGGCGCCGTAGAACGACGCCGTGCGCGCGACCATGGCGACGTATCGCGCGTCGTCCATCTGCGCATCCGAATACACGAGGCCGCCGACGTACGAGCTGCTCGCGAGCCCGGGCGCGAGGCGGGCGACCTGCGCGCGCGACAGGTGGCGGTGCATGGGCACGCCGGGGCGCCCCTGGCCGGTCTGGCTGAAGATGTCGTAGAGCAGCATGCCCGCGCCGAGGTAGGCGCGGTCGATGATGCGCTTCTGCAGCGGGTAGAGGAACCGAACCGGCTTGACGATGTGCGGCGCGATGCGCTGCAGCAGCAGGCCGCGCTCGATGAGCGCCTCGCGCACGAGCGAGAAGTTGAACTGCTCGAGGTAGCGGATACCGCCGTGGATGAGCTTCGACGAGCGCGAGGACGTGCCCGACGCGAAGTCTCGCGCCTCAACGAGACCGACGCTGAGGCCGCGCGTGACCGCGTCGAGCGCTGAACCCGCTCCGACGATGCCGCCGCCGATCACGAGCACATCGAGGTCTTTCGTCCGCAGAGACTCGATGGCCTGCTCTCGCTCGGCCGGGCCGAGCTTGTCGGAACGCTTCGTCGCTGTGTTCGGATTCACGGCAATGGACCTACCCGTCTACGCGTGGGGGCTTGGTGAGACGATCATCTCTGCCCGCTGGAATTCTTTCACGTCAACATAGCCCGTGGTCGCCATGGCGTGCCGCAGGGCTCCGACGAGGTTCGAGGTGCCGTCGGCGTGGTGCGCCGGACCGAACAGCACCTCCTCCATGGGGCCGACCGGGGCGACGTCAACGCGGTTCCCGCGCGGAAGCCGGTCGTGGCGCGCCTCGGCACCCCAGTGCCACCCCTGGCCAGGGGCGTCGGTCGCGCGCGCGAGCGCGGTACCGAGCATGACGGCGTCGGCGCCGGAGGCGATGGCCTTGACGATCTCGCCCGAGCTGCCGAGTCCACCGTCGGCGATGACGTGCACGTAGCGGCCGCCCGACTCGTCGAGGTAGTCACGGCGTGCCCCCGCGACGTCGGCGACGGCGGTCGCCATCGGAGCGTGGATGCCGAGCACCCGCCTGGTCGTCGATGCGGCACCCCCGCCGAAACCGACGAGCACGCCTGCCGCGCCCGTGCGCATCAGGTGCAGGGCGGCCGTGTACGTGGCCGCGCCGCCGACGATGACCGGCACGTCGAGCTCGTAGATGAACTGCTTGAGGTTGAGCGGCTCGACGGTGCGTGCGACGTGCTCGGCCGAGACCGTCGTGCCGCGGATCACGAAGAGGTCGACGCCGGCCGCGATCACGTCGTTGTAGAACTCCTGCGTGCGCTGCGGCGAGAGGGCTCCAGCGACGGGAACCCCGGATGCGCGGATCTCACCGAGCCGGGCCGCGATCAGGTCGCTGCGGATGGGCGCCTGATAGATCGCCTGCATCCGCCCGGTCGCCTCGACAGAAGGCAGCGCTGCGATCTCGTCGAGCAGCGGCTGCGGATCCTCGTAGCGGGTCCACAGGCCCTCGAGGTCGAGCACACCGAGACCGCCGAACTTGCCGAATGCGATGGCCGTCGCCGGTGACATCACCGAGTCCATGGGCGCCGCGAGGAACGGCAGCTCGAAGGTGAACGCGTCGATGCGCCACTGCGTCGACACATCCTCGCGGTCCCTCGTTCGCCG
>JBQDJW010000033.1:0-11511 GCA_052086425.1 Pseudoclavibacter sp.
TCTGGGCACGAACTCGCTGCTCGACATCAACGTGTTCGGCAAGCGCTCTGGCCGCAATGCGGTCGAGTACGTGAAGACGGCGTCATTCGTGGATGTTCCCGATGACCCGACGCAGTACGTGCGCGAGCTCGTCGGCAACCTGCGTTCGAACACCGGCACCGAGTCGGTCGCCGGCCTGCGCCGCGAACTGCAGGAGACCATGGACGTCAACGCCCAGGTCTTCCGCACCGCCGACACGCTCAAGACCGCGGCCGAGGTCATCCACTCGCTGCGCGAGCGCTACCCGAACATCTCGGTGCACGACAAGGGCAAGCGCTTCAACACCGAGCTGCTCGAGGCGATCGAGCTCGGGTTCCTGCTCGACCTCGCCGAGGTGCTCGTGTACTGCGCCGCGAACCGCGAGGAATCGCGCGGCGGCCACATGCGCGACGACTTCCCGTCGCGCGATGACGCGAACTGGATGCACCACACGATGGCGTATCTCACCGGCGAGCCCACCAGCCCGGACCCGTCAGACCACATCCGGCTCGGCAAGAAGGACGTGCGCTTCACGCGCTACGAGCCGACCGACCGGAAGTACTAGGAGGAGACCACGAATATGTCTGACAGCGCACAGCAGACCGAGGCGGGCGCCGGCGTCGAAGAGGCGGCCCCGAAGCCGTTCAACGTCACGCTCAACATCCGCCGGTACGACCCCGAGGCCGACACCGAGCCGCACTGGGAGACGTTCGACGTCGAGATGTACTCGACCGACCGCATTCTCGACGCCCTGCACCGCATCAAGTGGGATCAGGACGGCTCGCTGGCCTTCCGCCGCTCGTGCGCGCACGGCATCTGCGGCTCCGACGCGATGCGCATCAACGGCCGCAACCGCCTCGCGTGCAAGACGCTCGTGAAGGACCTCGACATCACGAAGCCCGTGTACGTCGAGGCGCTCAAGGGCCTGCCGCTCGAGAAGGACCTCATCGTCGACATGGAGCCCTTCTTCGACGCGTTCCGCGAGGTGCGCCCCTTCCTCGTTGCGAACGACAAGCCCGAGAAGGAGCGCCACCAGACGATCGCCCAGCGCGAGGTCTTCGACGACACCACGAAGTGCATCCTGTGCGCCGCGTGCACCACGTCGTGCCCCGTGTTCTGGACCGACGGGCAGTACTTCGGACCCGCCGCGATCGTCAACGCGCACCGCTTCATCTTCGACTCGCGCGATGAGGAGGCCAAGGTTCGCCTCGACATCCTCAACGACAAGGAGGGCGTGTGGCGGTGCCGCACGACCTTCAACTGCACCGAGGCGTGCCCTCGCGGCATCCAGATCACCAAGGCGATCGCCGAGGTGAAGCAGGCGACCCTCGGCGCCCGCAGCGTGAACGCGTAGGCGCATTCGCCCACTCGGCGCGACCCCGCACGTCGGCCCCGGAACCGGTTGGTTCCGGGGCCGACGTGCGTTTCGGGCGCGTGAGCGATGGCGTCCGGATGCGCCGATTGCGTCCAAGCGCGGCGAACATGAACATCGCTCGCTTGTTCACCGCGCGTTCACCGGCTACACTCGTGGCATCCACCTGAGCGGCCTCCGATCCCTGCGGAGGCCGCTCGCTTTTTGTCTGCGGGTGGTTCTGGCCCGCCCGTCCTGCGGCCTCGTGACGGCGCTTTCCCAACGCTGCGCCGCTGGCGCGCACGCCAGTCGACGCGGCCGAATTGGCCTCTCTATACCTATCGGGCTAGGCATGGGCGAAGTACTTTAGGCAGCGAAACCGCTCCGTTCGAGGTCGAACGCTCGGTCCACAATGACGCAAGCGGGTCTGCGCCCCCACTCGGGCCCTCGACGCCCATCCGACGAGCAGCCGACGACCACGACGACCAGCCGATGAACCATCCGCAATGACGCGAGGAGACATCCATGCCACCTGTCGACCCATCCGCACCCGCCAAGACCGGCTCTTACCTGAGGATCGCGACCGAGGAGGCGTACGCGCCGCCCGAGGTGCTCGACGAATATCGCAAGCTCGTCGACGCCGGCGAGGCCGACCAGGGCTTCGTGTCGCTCATGGGCTACTTCTTGACCTCGGAGCATCCGCAGCCCCGATCGGTGATGGAGCGGATCGCTTCGCTCGGCGAATCGCGAATCGCCGACATGGATGCGACGGGCATCGACAAGCAGATCGTGGCGCTCACCGCGCCGGGCACGCAGGTCTTCGAACCCGACCTGGCCCGCGCGATGGCGACGCTCACGAACGACCGCATCGCCGAGGCGGTGCGCGCCCACCCCGACCGCTTCGCGGGCCTCGCCGCCGTCGGCTTCGAGGACGCCGACAGCGCGATCGACGAGCTCGACCGCGCGGTGAACCAGCTCGGCCTGCGCGGCCTGATCGCGAACTCGCACGTCAAGGGCCGCTACCTCGACGACCCTGCGTTCCTGCCGATCTTCGAGAAGGCCGCCGACCTCGGCGTGCCGGTCTACCTGCACCCGCAGACGCTGCCGGGCCGGGTCATCGAGCCGTGGTTCGAGGCCGGCCTCGACGGCGCCATCTGGGGATTCGCGGCCGACACCGGCCTGCACCTGCTGCGCCTCATCACCTCGGGCCTGTTCGACAAGGTGCCGAACCTCAAGCTCGTCGTCGGGCACCTCGGCGAGGGGGTCCCCTACTTCGCGCACCGCATCGACCACATGCACGGCAAGCAGGTCGCTTCCGGCCGCTACGAGGCCATCAAGGCGCTCGAACAGAAGCCCTCGGAGTACCTGCGCAGCCACATCTGGCTGACCACATCCGGGATGCCGTGGACGCCGCCGATCATGTTCGCGCGCGAGGTCGTCGGGGCCGACCGCGTCATGTACGCCATGGACTATCCCTACCAGTTCGAGCGCGAAGAGGTCGTCGAGCAGGACAACCTCCCGATCTCCGACGAGGAGAAGCGAGATTTCTACCAAGGGATCGCTGAGCGCGTCTTCGGCCTCTGAGGCCGGAGCCGCCGGGGGCCGGCCGCGGCACGAGCCCGTCCGGCCCCGCTACCTGGTCGAGTCGGTCGACCACGCCGCGCAGATCCTGCTCCTGCTCGAAGAGCGCGGCTCGCTGCGCGTCACGGCGGTCGCCGATGAGCTCGGCATTGCCCCTTCGAGCGTGCACCGGCTCGTGACCACGCTGCAATACCGCGGCCTGATCGCGCAGGATCGCGTCACGAAGGCGTACAGGGCTGGCCCGAAGCTCGTGGAGCTGGGCGTCCGCAGCACCGATTCGTTCGACCTGCGAGATGCGGCGGAACGGCATCTGCGTCGACTCGCGGGCCACCTCGGCGAGACGGTGAACCTGATGGTGCTCGTCGGCGGATCGATCCGCTTCGTCGCCGGGTACGAGAGCAACCAGAAGGTGCGAACGCACGTGCTCACGGGCACGTTGCTGCCCGCCTATGCGACCTCCGGCGGCAAGGTGCTGCTCGCAGAACTCTCGCCAGACCGCCTGCGCGAGCTCTATCCGAAGGGCCTGCGCAAGCTCACGCCGCGCACGCAGACCTTCACCGGGCTGCTCGAAGAGCTCTCGCTCGTGCTCATGCGCGGCTACGCCGTCAACTGGGGCGAGAGCGAGGCAGGCCTCGCGGCCATCGCGGTCCCGCTCAAAGACCGCGCCGGCCGCACGGTCGCGGCTGTCGCGATGTCGGCCCCCGCCGCGCGCGTGCGCGGGCACCGGATGCGCGACTTCGTCGTCGAGCTGCGCGAGTGCGCCACAGGAATCCGCGCCGAGCTCCTCACGCAGGCCCACCCGTAGGCGCTGGCCCGCCCGAACGCACTGCCACCCGCATCCCGGAGATTCCGCAGGCCAGAATCTCCGCGGGCTGCGCATTGCCGCTCCCCGGGCGAGCGATTTCACTGGTGGTCGTCGGCGCGCATCGAGGCGCGACCGCTGAACGGTGCATTCGCACAATGAAGATCGATGCATTCACCCACTTTCTCCCTCACGCTTATGCCGAACGGCTTTTCAATATCGACGACAGCCCTGTCGCTCGGAATATCCAAAAGCGCGTCGGCGGGGTTCCTGCGCTCGTCGATCTCGATCTGCGGCTGCGTATCATGGATGAATTCGGTGACGACTATCGACAGATCATCAACACCGCGGCCCCGCCGTTGGAAGATCTGGGGCCGACCGACCGCACGACCGAGCTCGCCAGAATCGCGAACGACGGCATGGCCGAGATCGTCGCCGATCACCCCGACCGGTTCGCCGGATTCTGCGCCGCCGTCTCGCTCGACGACGTCGACGCCGGTATCGCCGAGGTCGACCGCGCCTTCGACGAGCTCGGCGCCGTCGGCGTGCAGATCTACACGCACCACCACGGCGGCCCGATGTCGGACGAGCGATTCTTCCCGTTCTACGAGGCGGTCGCCGCGCGCGGCAACAAGTTCATCCAGGTGCACCCCTGCCGCGACTCGAGCTGGTCGGATTACAAGACCGAGGAACGCTCGAAGTTCGAGATCTGGTGGACCCTCGGCTGGGAATACGACCTCTCCGCCTTCATGTCCCGCCTCGTATTCGCGGGCGTCTTCGAGCGCTTGCCCGACATCAAGTTCCTGATCCACCACGGCGGCGCGATGATTCCGCACTTCGCCGGGCGCGTCGGGCCGGGGTGGGACCAGCTCGGCGCGCGCACCCCAGAGGCCCAGCGCGGCGACATCGAGGGCTACCCGCTCACGAAGCGGCCGCTCGACTACTTCAAGAACTTCTACGTGGACACCGCCTACTTCGGCGCGGGCGACTCGATGCGCACGGCGATCAAGTTCTTCGGCGTCGACCACACGCTGTTCGGCTCGGACAGCCCGTTCGACCCCGAGCAGGGGCCCGGCTACATCCGCTCGACCATCGCGAATCTGAACGAGATGGACATTCTCACCGGCGCCGACCGCGAAGCGAACTACCACGGAAACGTGAAGAAGCTGCTCGGGCTGCAATCCCAACCAACCGCATAACAACGCTCAACGAACGCGAAAGAGGAGAACGATGAAGTTCCCGAATCGACGCCGAATCGGCAGCGCTATCGCTGCTGTCGCAGCGGCCGCACTGTTGATGACCGGATGCGCGTCCGGCGAATCCGGAGACGCGGGCGGCGACGGCGCCCCCGAGAAATCCGACCTCACCATCGCCATCAATCCGTCGACGCAATTCGCCCCATTCTCCTACGGCATCGAATCGGGCATTTTCGAAGAGCACGGTCTTTCGATCGAGGTCGTTCCGCAAACCGACATCGCGGCCATCATCTCCGGCATCGCGAGCGGCACCTACGACTTCGGGTTCGCGACCGTCGTCCACGTGGTCACCGCGAACGCGAACGGTGTGCCGATCCGCACGGTCTCGACGATCGAGGGGCAGATCCAAGACGACGACGAGGGCACCGTCACGATGGCGTCCGAAGCGTCCGGCATCACCGACATCGCGGGCCTCGAGGGCAAGCGCGTCGCCACGGTCGGCCTCTCGTCGCACAACACGTTGACGCTGTGGACCCTCGCCGACCAGGCGGGCATCGACCCGAAGTCGATCGAACTCGTGCAGCTGCCGTTCCCGCAGATGGCGGCCGCGCTCGAATCTGGAGACGTCGATGCTGCGGTCATGCAGTGGCCGTTCGCGCAGGAGGCGCTCGACGCCGGCGGCGTGCCGCTCGAGTACAACAACCGCGCGCTCTACGAGGGCACGGCGACGACGTTCTTCAATACGTCGCAGTCGTTCATCGACCAGAACCCGAACACGGTCGCCGCGTTCGAGGCCGCCATGATCGCGTCGCTCGAGGCCGCCAACGCCGACCCCGAGGCGGCCAACCTGTCGCTCGTCGACGGGCTCGACTACTCGGAGGAGCAGGCGCAGAACGCCAGGTGGAACGTCGGCGGCGTGCCGTACGTGAGCATCGAGGCGTTCGAGCGCACGCAAGACGCGCTCGTCACGTACGGCGAAGACCCGGCGATCGCGACCGCGACCGAGGCGCTGAACCTCGAAGAGCTCGTCTACCCACCCGCGCTCGAGCATTGATCGGGCGACACGACCGCATCCGCAGAGAGTGGGCACGATGACCTCAGTTCGCCAGCAGTGGCTCGCCTGGGTCCTTCCAGCGGCCAGCGTCCTCGCCGCGCTCCTCATCTGGCAGCTCGCCACGATGACGGTGCTGGCGGGCCGCAGCGACTTCCCGAGCATGACGTCGTCGGTCGGCGCCCTGTTCGCGGAGCTCGCCGAGCCCAGGCTGTGGTCGTCGGTCGGCTCGACGCTCCTCGCGTGGGCAATCGGCATGGTGGTGGTCGTCGTCCTCGGGCTCGTGATCGGGACCGCGCTCGCGTTCAGCGAGATCGCGCAGCGCAGCGCGGCCCCGGTCATCGAGATCTTCAAGGCGATCCCGGCGATCGCGATCCTGCCGCTCGTCATCCTCGTCGTCGGCTCGACCATGCCGATGAAGGTCTTCCTGATCTTCTTCGCCGCGTTCTGGCCATTCATCATCCAAGTCATCTACGGCGTCAGATCGATGGATGCGGTGGTGCTGGATACGGCGCGGGCACTCGGTGTCGGGGGCGTGCGCAGATTCTTCACCGTGAGCATCCCGAGCGCCTCGCCGTACATCGTGACGGGCATGCGCATCGCGTCTGCGCAGTCGCTGATCCTCGCGATCGTCGCCGAGATCGTCGGCGGCGCCGACGGCATCGGGCGGCAGATCCTGCTCGCCCAGAACGTCGGGGCGGAGGCGTATCCGCGCATGTACGCGTACATCATCGTGGCCGGGCTGCTCGGAATCCTGCTCACCGGCGCCTTCTTCCTGATGGAGCGGCGGCTCATGCACTGGCACGAATCGCAGCGGAGCATCCGCGAATCGAACGGAGGTGCTCGATGACGATGACGCACCCGTCTCAGACGCCGCAGTCGCCGACGCAGCAGTCGGGCACGCGCCGCGCGCGCCTGGCGGGGCTCCCGCGGTGGGCGATCATCGTGCTGCCCCTGTGGCTCCCGATCACGCTGCTCGTGATCTGGTGGATCGCGAGCACCGCCGGCACCAACCCGTTCTTCCCGCCGCTGCCGACGATCCTGCAGGAGACCTGGAACCAGTGGGTCGTGTTCGGCGCGTGGACGAATCTCGTCACGAGCGTGCGCAACCTGGTGCTCGGGTACGCGGCAGGCATTGCCATCGGCGTCATCGGAGGGTCGCTGCTGTGGAAGTTCCTGGCGGTGCGCCAGACGCTCAACCCGCTCATCTACTTCCTCTACGTGCTGCCCGCCCCGGCGTTGCTGCCGGCCATGATCGCCATCTTCGGCATCGGCGACGCGCGGCAGATCGCGCTCATCACGCTCGGCTCGATCTGGCCGACGCTGCTGAACACGCTCGACGGCATGCGCGGCATCGACGTCGTGAAGTTCGACACGGCACGGGCGCTGCGCCTCGGCGGGTGGCGCACGTACTTCACACTCGTCCTGCCAGGGGCTGGGCCGCAGATCGCGGCCGGCCTGCGGGCCAGCCTGACCGTCGCGATCATCCTGATGGTCGTCAGCGAGATGGTGGCCGCCCAGTCCGGAATCGGCTACTTCATTCTGCAAGCGCAGGCCGAGTTCGCCATCGTCAAGATGTGGACGGGCATCCTCGTGCTCGCCGTGCTCGGCACCTTCCTGAACTTCCTCTTCGTCATCGTCGAGCGTCGCGTCCAGCGGTGGTATTACCGCTCGCGCGCGCTCGGCTCCTAGCAATCGGAGTCACGCATGCCAGGTTCACCGACGTCGACGGCGCTGCTCGCCGTCGACGGTCTCCGCAAGATCTACAACGAGGGCACGACGACCGCCTTCGAGGCGATCAAGGACGTGTCGTTCTCGGTCGATGAGGGCGAGTTCGTCTGCATCGTCGGCCCGAGCGGCGCCGGAAAGACCACCCTGCTTCGCGCGATCGCGGGGCTCGCGAAACCGAGCTACGGCACCGTCGCCTTCGAAGGCGAGGTATTGCAGGATGTGCCGGACAAGCTCGGGCTCGTGTTCCAGGACTACGGCCGGTCGCTCTACCCCTGGTTCACGAACGCCCGCAATATCGCGCTCCCCCTCGCCGCGCGCGGCGTGCCGAAGGCAGAACGCAACGCGCGCGTCAGCGAGGTGCTCCAGGCCGTCGGCCTCGGTCACGTCGAGAAGAAGTACCCGTGGGAGTTGTCCGGCGGCATGCAGCAGCGCGTCGCCATCGCACGGGCGCTCTCGTATCGGCCCGAGCTGCTCCTCATGGATGAGCCGTTCGCCTCGGTCGACGCGCAGACCCGCTTCGACCTCGAAGACCTGATCCTTCGGGTGCGGCGCGAGCTCGGCATCACCGTCATGCTCGTCACCCACGACATCGACGAGGCCATCTACCTCGGCGACCGCATCGTCGTCTTGTCCGGCAGCCCGAGCATCGTGCGCGAGATCGTCGACGTCGGCCTCGGAGACGACCGCGAGCAGGTCGCGACCCGCGCGAGCGCCGAATTCCTGACCCTGCGTCAACGGTTGCTCTCGCTCGTGATGCCAGGAGCATCCAAGTGATGGCCCCGGATGCGGGGGCCGGGTCGAGTGCCGGCGCGCAGACCGACGCGGCGAGCGGCACCACGACGAAGCTGCTCGAGGTCCGCAGCCCGTCAGACACCCGCGTGATCGTCGGGACGGTGCCGGTCGCGACGGTCGACGACGTCGACCGGGCCGTCGAGGCGGCCTCGTCCGCAGCGACCGCCTGGGCCGCGACCACCGTCGACGAGCGCCTCGCCCTGTTCGCGCGGATCGCCGACCGGATCGACGCCGAGGCCGACGACCTGGACGATCTGACCTCGCGCGAGAACGGAAGCGTGCGCGCCATCATCCGCCGCGAGCTGCACGGTGCAGCGGCCGCCTGGCGCGGGATCGCAACGTACCTGGCCGACCGGCTCGCCCCGATCGAGCACGAGGGCCCCGGCGGCGAGCGGGTGCGCATCGAGCGTCGCCCCTTCGGCGTCGTGGCCTGCATCGTTCCCTGGAACGCGCCGCTGGTGCTCACATGCAACAAGATCGCGCCGGCGCTGGCGGCCGGCAACGCGGTCGTGCTCAAACCGTCGCCGCTCGCGCCGCTCGGCGTCACCGCGATCTGCCGCATCGTCGCCGACGTGCTGCCAGACGGCGTCATGCACGTCGTGAACGGGGGCGGCGACGTCGGCGAGGCGCTCATCGGGCACCATCGCGTGCGCAAGATCTCGTTCACCGGAGGCACGGCAACGGCCGGGCACATCGTGCGGCAGTCGGCAGACGGCCTCGCGGGCGTGCATCTCGAGCTCGGCGGCAACGACCCAGCCATCGTGCTCGACGACGCCGACATCCCCGCGACCGTCGAGCGCATCGTCGGCTCGGCGTTCCGCCGCGCGGGCCAGGTGTGCTTCGCCGTCAAGCGCGTCTACGTGCCCCGCGCGGTCGCGCCGGCGTTCCGCGATGCGCTCGTCGAGCGCGTCGACGCCATCGCGATCGGCGATTCGATGGACCCGGACGCCGAGATGGGTCCGCTCAACAATCCCGGCCAGGCGGAGCGGGTCGCGCGCCTCGTCGCGAGCGCGCGCGAGGCGGGGCGCGACGTGCGCGAGCTCGGGCGGGTGCTCACGTCGGCGCAGCTCGCGCACGGGCACTTCCTGCGTCCCGTCGTCGTGCTCGACGCCGAGCACGACGACGCGCTCGTGCGCGAAGAGCAGTTCGGCCCGGCTCTCCCGGTCATCGCCTACGACTCGATCGACGAGGCCGTCGCGATGGCCAACGACACCGACTACGGCCTGTGCTCGTCGGTCTGGTCCGCCTCGCCCGAGCGCGCCCTCGAGGTGGCGTCGCGCATCGAGGCGGGCATGACGATCATCAACAACCACCTGTTCTCGCCGACCGGCAGCGCGCAGATCCCGTTCGGCGGCTGGAAGCGCAGCGGCATCGGCTGGGAGGGCTCGCCGTTCGGCCTCGACGAGTACCTGCAGTTTCACTCCTACGACGTGCAGGTGCTCGCATGAGCGGCGAGGCCACGGCGGCCCGGATGCTCGTGGACACGCTTCGCGACGCCGGCGTCCGGTACGCCTTCGCGAACTTCGGCAGTGACCATCCGGCGATCATCGAGGCGCTCGCCGCCGACCGCGAGCGCGGCATCGAGGCGCCGACGGTGATCCTGTGCCCGCACGAGATGACGGCGCTGAGCGCGGCGCACGGCTACGCGGCGGCGACGGGCGAGCCGGTCGCGGTGTTCGTGCACACCGACGTGGGCACGGCCAACCTCGGCGGTGCGGTGCACAACGCCGCCAGGTCGCGCGTTCCCGTCTTCATCTTCGCCGGCCTCACGCCCTACACCCTCGAGGGTGAGCTGCCCGGCACGCGAGATACCGTCGTGAATCACCTGCAGGATGCTCCCGACCAGCACGCGATCGTGCGCCAGTACGTGAAGTGGGCCTACGACATCCGGACCCCGCACAACGTGCCGCAGGTGGTGCGCCGCGGGCTGCAGCTCGCGCTCAGCGCGCCGCAGGTCCCCGTGTACCTGACCGGTGCTCGCGAAGTGCTGGCGCAGTCCGCGCCGGTGCCAGACGTGCCGGGCGACCGCTGGCCCGCGATCGCGCCGACTGCCGCACCGTCACGCGACGTTCGCGACCTCGTCGGCGAGATCGACGGCGCGACGAGGGCGGTGCTCATCACGTCATACCTCGGGCGCCGACCTGCGGCCTTCGACGCGCTCGTCGAGGCCGCGGAGCGTCTCGGCCTCGCGGTCGTCGAGCCGAGCGCCGAGCACGTGAGCTTTCCGCACGGTCACCCGCAGCACGCTGGTGACGACGCGACCGAGGCGATCGCCGAGGCCGACGTCGTCATCGCCATCGAATCGGATGCGCCGTGGCTGCCGTCGAAGGCGTCGCCTCGCGCAGACGCGAGCGTCACGCTCATCGGCGAAGATCCGCTCGAAGAGCGCATCCCGCTTTGGTACCTGCCATCGAGCCGCGTCGTGCGGGCAGACCCGACGACATTCCTGCGGCAGCTCGTCGAGGCCGCCGATGAGGTCGACATCGATGTCGAGCGGGGTCGGGCCCGGGTCGACTGGGCGCGGTCGCTGCACGACGCGACGCGCTTGGCCTGGCGTGCCGAGGTCGACGCCGATCGGGATGCGGGGCGATTGACGACCGCGATCGTCGCCGACATCGTCCGCGCGGCGCTCGACGACGACACCGTCGTGCTCAACGAGGCGATCTCACAGGCGCCCGCGGTCTGGCGGCGCCTCAGAAGAGAGCAGGCGTCGACGCTCTTCGGGAACCGCGGCACGTCGCTCGGCTGGTCCGGCGGCGGCGCTCTTGGCGTGAAGCTCGCGCGGCCGGAGTCGACGGTGGTCACGCTCGTCGGCGATGGGACGTTCTTCTTCAGCGTGCCGTCGTCGACGTACTGGGTCGCAGACCGGTACGACATCCCCGTGCTCACGGTGGTGCTCGACAACGGCGGCTGGGCGGCGACGAAGCGCAACCTGATCCGGCAGCACGGAGGCGAGGCGGCGGATTCCTCCGACCGGTACTACGTGAAC
>JBQDJW010000034.1:0-11037 GCA_052086425.1 Pseudoclavibacter sp.
CCCCAGAGCGCGGCGCAGAAGATTGACCGCGCCCGCGCAGCGGCAGCCATACGTCGGGTAGCTGCGGATACTCCTCAGACCGGAGACTCTGTCGCCCAACGTTCTGTCAGCGTCAGGAGGCAAGAACGATCCCTGTGACATCTGGTGACACTCACGCCAGAGGACCTCTTGGCTACAGCCGAAGAGGATAGGATGTGACTCAACCGCATGGCTGCGGCACGCGTAGCTATGACAGCAACTTCGACCTCATGGGCACCTCCGTTGAGCGTCTTCAGCTATCCACGGAGGTAACTGTCGGCAATGGCTACGAAGCTCCCAGTTCCTGAGACGATCCTTGAACTCGTCGTAGATCACACCGACAGTCTCTTACCATCTGCAACGTTTTGCGCCGGTTTCGAAGATGGAACATGGCGCTCCGATGACCTCAGCGTCGACCTGATCAATTGGGCAGCCGATTGGATTCTTCCTACGCAAGAACTGGAAGGGTACAACCACGCTACTGGCACAGCACTGCTCGGGAAGGCTCTCAGTCGTGTTTACGCCACCATCGACTTTGAGAGAAGAGGAGAAATTGGTGAACTCCTCCTTCACATGATTCTGCGCAAGTTCTATGGAAGTTCGCGACTTATATCCCGGATCTACTTCAAAGACGCTGCCAACGACACTGTCAAAGGTTTCGACTGTGCCCACATTGTCGATACAGGAGCCTCCGGGGAACTAGAACTCTGGCTTGGCGAATCGAAGCTCTATAAGGACAGCTACGGTGCAGCCAGCGCAATATATGATGAGCTGAAGCTACATCTCAGTCGCGACTACCTGCGGTACGAATTTGCCGCCATAACCGACAAGATTCCTGACGACTATCCTCACCGGGACATGATCACCGCGCTGTTGTCTCGAAAGACCTCGTTGGACAGAACATTCAAGAGTGTCGTAGTTCCTATCTTCATTTCCTATGACAGCGAAGCTGCGGGCAGGCACAAGGAGAGCACTGAGGAGTACCTCGCTGATCTACGAACCGAGGTCATGAACAACTGGAAGAGTCTGCGAGACAGGTACGAGAACTGGACACTTCCTCGTCAGATCAGGGCACACGTGTTTTTCTTCCCAATGGACACCAAGGCCGAACTCACGTCCGCTTTCGATGGGAGGTTGAAAGCATGGCAGGCTCTCACGCAGAACTGACATCTCTGCTACGCGGTGAGGTTGACGACGAGTTTGAGATCCTATCCGATATTGCTGCTTTCACTTCAATTAATGGCATCGGATCTGAAAGCACGGATCTTGTAATTCGAGCGCTTGAGAAAATCAGTAGGACGGGACCCGAGGGCGAAATCCTTCGAAGTCTAGCAATGATGCACGGACTGTACCCCTATGCCGTTCAAGGTGCAGACCATGACTCTCTTCGGGATGCGGTCATCATGGAAATGAACCGACCCAACCCAGCCTCTGAGACCGTCTTCCACCGCATTCAGTCTCAAGTATTTCACCGCCTGGTTGAAGGAGAGAATGTAATTCTCTCGGCGCCAACCAGCTTTGGAAAGAGCGTGGTTATAGATGCACTAGTTCAAACTGGCAGGTACAAGAACCTGGTACTCGTGGTTCCTACCATCGCACTTCTGGATGAGACCCGCCGACGCCTCTCCCAATTTCGTGAGTACAAGATTGTCACCCACCCGAACCAGGAGTTGAGTGAACGCAACATCCTGGTCATGACACAGGAGCGGTTGCTCGCGGTTCCTCAACTCCCTGCGGTTGATTTGTTCTTCATTGACGAGTTCTACAAGCTCGCGGAGGAGAGCGAAGGCACTCTAGAACAACGCGCATCAATGTTGAATCAGGCATTCTTGCGACTCGCTAAGACTGGCGCCCAGTTTTACTTTGCGGGTCCAGTCGTGGATGGCCTCGCATCAGTCCTCCCTTCTAACCTTCGTGCTTCTTTCATCAGAACTGATTTCTCCACCGTTGCTGCTGACACCAGAAAAATCAAGGCTTCAAACGACGAAGAACGCCTCGCGATAGTAGCCGAATTGATTGGTTCGTCCTGTGACCCCACGTTGGTATATTGCCAAAGCCCAGCAAAGACGCGAAAGGCTTTGGAAGCGCTGATCGAACAGCGGTCAAGTGGCGCGACCGTTAGTCGGGGCTTACCGGAAGTAGCCGAGTGGATCGAAGAGAACTACCATCCGGATTGGATTGTCTCAAGAGCGCTGCGACGTGGTGTGGGTGTGCATCATGGACGCCTTCCTCGTTGGCGCGCACAAAAGATGGTACAGGGATTCGAAGACGGTGATCTTGACACGCTTGTCTGCACGAACTCTCTGATCGAAGGAGTCAATACCCGAGCAAAACGCATCATAATTCTTGATCGCAAAGTTGCTAATAGGGCATACAACTACTTCACATTCGCTAACATACGTGGCCGTGTTGGCAGAATGTTTAAGCATTTCGTGGGTGAGATCGTACTCTTTCATGATGCCCCGACGAGAGAGTTTCCCGAAATTGACATTCCTGGTGTCAGCCAAAGCGATATTGCCCCGAGTTCACTACTCGTGCAGATCGACGAAGGAGATTGGAGCGACGAGACCAGGGAGCGGGTGTCACCTGTATTAGAAGAGTCGGGCCTTAGCCTGAAGGTTCTGCGCTCGATAAAGGGGGTAGAACCGGAAGCTGCAACCGAGCTTGCGAAGCATATTCGCACGCTGCCCACGTCACGGCTTCAGCCGCTGCAGTGGTCTACTTCCTACCCAAAATGGGCGGAGCTTCGGGCAGTCTGCGAACTGATGTGGAACTACATTCCTCCTTCGTATCATCGTGGGCACGGCGCATACAGCGCGCAGCAAGTCGCTTATCAAGTCAATCAAGCATCTCTCGTTGAAGGCCGAATGAAGGACATTATCGCGGGGTTTGTTGAGAACGAGCATGACCAATCTCCCAGCGTTGACGAGAAGATTGAGGCGGCGTTCGATTTCGTGCGGTACTGGCTAGACCACAATTTTCCCACTGCGTTGAGGGCGCTCGATGTAGTCGTGAGCGAGATTCTTGAGGAGCGCGGATTGGAATCTGGGTCATTCGACGGTTTCTCGGCCCGAGTTGAGAGCATGTTCTCCGCTCCGCATCTCACTACGTTGGAAGAGTACGGCCTGCCTCTTGAGATATCGCGACAGTTGGTACGCGGACTTGGGAACTCCCGAAGTCTCGATGAGATGCTTGAAGCAATTCAGGTGTTGCGTGGCACAGAGAGAATACCGCTTACTAGTTTTGAACGTTCGCTTCTCGGAGAAGTAGTGGCAACGATCTAGTTTCCGCTGCACTCAACCCATCAACCGAGTAAAGGGCACCTCGGTATCGGTGATGATCTCACCGCGTCCGCGCTTGATGAGCTCATGCGGCCCCACACTCGCCGCCGACGTGACCGGGCCGGGGACCGCTCCGACGGCGCGGCTATGCCGGTGGGCTTCTGTTGCCACCAGCAGCGATCCCGACCGGAAGCCTGCCTCTGGGATCACCGTCGCGCCCGAGAGCGCACCCAGCAGACGGGCGCGGGCCATGAACCGCCACCGGGTCGGCGTCGCCCCCGGAGGAGCCTCGCTGGCCAGCATCCCCAGATCGCCGATCCGGGCCAGCAGGTCCGAGTTCCCGCGCGGGTAGGGACGGTCAATGCCGCCGGCCAGTACCGCGATCGTGCCTCCACCGCCGGCGAGTGCCGACCGGTGTGCTGCGGCGTCTCTGCCGTAGCCGCCGCCGGCGACGATGGTGCGCTCCTGTTGGGCCAGGTCTCCGGCGAGATGCCCGGCGACCTGGACGCCGTACTCGCTGGCCGCCCGGGAGCCGGTCATCGTGACCCGATCCGTGAGAGCGCCTGCGAGGAAGGAGGTCGCCCCGCGTGTCCACAGCAGGTACGGGGCGCGGGAGCCGAGGTCGTTGAGCGCGTGCGGCCAGTCCGTATCGGTCGGGATGAGCGTGGACATACCGGCTCGTTCCGCCTCCGCAACTCGTGCGGGGATGTCGCCCTCAATGCGCGGGGCGACGCGGTTGCGCCAGGCGATCGCATCGGCGCGGTTCATCTCCGGCACCGCGGCCTGGTCGTCTTCGAGCAGCTGGAGCGTCTCGACCCCGCCGAGTCGGTGCAGGATGCGGCCGGTGGCCGCGTCGTCAGGCTCGGCGATCATCGACAGCATCATCCGTGCCTGCCGCTCACCCTTCGCCTGCTCTGCCAGCTTCGCCATGATCTGTGTCCCTTCCCAGACGGTCACCGGCAAGGTGCACCGCCAGCGACCGAGCACGGCCCGCGGGGGCTACCGCGCGTCGTACGCGCGGCGTAGAGTGAGAAGCACAGAGGCAGATTCGCCCCTCACCATGTAGGCCCCCTTTTTGGGGCCGTCCTTCGGGACACTCCACACGTACTGCCTCACCACAGTTACGTGCTTGGAGGCATCATGTTCCGACTCATCTGGTTCGCCAGCATCCATATCCGCGTCTTCATGCGCCGCCGGATGCCGACCAACATCGTGCTCGACAAGGTCCGCACCCGTCGCGGCCTCAAGTGGGGCATCCCGGCGATGCTGCTCGCGATCCCCTACCTCTACACCGCGAGCCTACTGACCGTCATCATCCGTGACGGCGAGCCGGGCTGGCTCAACCTCATCGTGCTGGTCGCGATCTGGTCGGCGCTCAAGTTGCTCTGGATCGGCCCCGTCAGCCTGGTTCTGCTCGCCCGCGTGCGCATCCACGAGCACACCGAGCGGCGCACGGAGCGTAACTCTCGGGAGCACGTTATCGCCGAACCGACGGTCTCGGCGTAGGAGTGCACGATGGGCAAGTACGTGAAGAAGACCTCGCAGCGTCGGTACGACGAACGACATTTCTCTATCAGGGCGGTGCATCGCGAACCACCCGATCTGCACAAGCTGTCGGAGATGCTGATCCGTCTCACGTTGCAGGAGATCGGAGAATCACGAGCCAGTCGTCGCGCCGAAGAGGTTCCCGAGACCTACCGAGAACCCACCCCCGCCGAAACAGGAAACGAGCACAGACCGCCGCAGGCCTGATCACCCCGGTCATCGGGATCAGCATTCGCGCCTGTCGCTCACGAAGCGGCAGGCGCGAACCTCTGTCTGCGGGGCGGGAGCCCTGGCCCGTCAGCTGATCGATTCGGACAGCTCCAGCCACCGCTCTTCGAGCTCGGCGACCTCGCCCTCCGCCTCGCGCAGCTCATCGGTATGGCCTTGCAAGCCCTCGTAGTCGCTTTGATCGTGGTCGGCGAGACGCTGGTGGATACGGTCGATGCTTCCCGACAGCTTCTCCAGCCGGCGCTCGATCGCACCGATCTCCTTCTGCACCGCCCGGCGCTCCGCACCCGACAACTCCGAAGACGAAGACGACGACGCCGTCTTCTCCTCGCTGCTCTGAGCGCTCATCGGCGACGGTGTCACGGCCTGCTGCTCCTGTGCGGCTCGCAGCCGCAGATACTCGTCCACCCCGCCGGGCACATGCCGCAGCCCGCCATCGAGGATCGCGTACTGCTGGTCGGTGACCCGCTCCAGCAGGTAGCGGTCGTGGGAGACCACGATCAGCGTGCCCGGCCAGGAGTCCAGCAGGTCCTCCAGCGCGGCGAGCATATCCGCGTCAACATCGTTCGTCGGCTCATCGAGGAGCAGCAGATTCGGCTCGCTGAGCAGCAGCATCAGCAGCTGCAGTCGCCGCTTCTGCCCACCGGAGAGGTCATCGACCCGCGCCGACAGATGCTCGCGGGCGAACCCCAGGCGTTCCAGCAGCTGCGCCGGGGTGAGGTCCTTGCCGTCGATCTGGAACGTCGTCTTGGTGCGGGCCAGCACCTCGCGCACCCGGTCCCCGCCGATGTCGGCGAGCTGGGAGAACTGCTGATCGAGGATGCCGACCTGCACCGTCTTACCCCGCTTGACCCGACCCTCGGTCGGCTCCAGAGTGCCGCAGATCAGCCCGAGCAGCGTGGACTTGCCCGCACCGTTCGCGCCCAGGATGCCGGTGCGCTCACCCGGAGCGATACGCCAGGTCACCTCATCGAGAACCGTCCGACCCCCGAAACTCACGCTCACGTCCTCCAGGTCCACCACCTGCTTGCCCAGCCGAGCGACCGCGACCCGCTGCAGCTCGATGGGATTGCGCACCGGCGGCACGTCAGCGATCAGCTCGTTGGCCGCGTCGATCCGGAACTTCGGCTTCGACGTCCGCGCTGGAGCACCACGGCGCAGCCAGGCCAACTCCTTGCGCATCAGGTTCTGCCGCTTGCTCTCGGCCGCAGCCGCCATTCGATCCCGCTCCACCCGCTGGAGCACGTACGCCGCGTAGCCGCCCTCGAACGGCTCGACCATGCCGTCGTGCACCTCCCAGGTCTCGGTGCAGACCTCATCGAGGAACCAGCGATCGTGCGTAATGACCAGCAGCCCACCGGAGTTCTTGGGCCAGCGCCGCTTCATGTGCTCGGCCAGCCAGGCGATGCCCTCCACATCAAGATGGTTCGTAGGCTCGTCGAGAGCGATGAGCTCATAGTCACCCACCAGCAGGGCCGCGAGAGCCACGCGTCGTCGCTGCCCGCCGCTGAGCCGGCCGATCACAGCATCCCAGGAGATGTCCGCCACGAGCCCGCCGATCACATCGCGGATGCGCGCATCGCTGGCCCACTCATGCTCCGGCGCGTCACCGACGATCGAGTACCCGACTGTAGCCTCCGGGGCCAGATCATCGCTCTGACCCAGGACCCCGAATCGCACGCCGCCCCGTCGGGTGACCCGACCCGCCTGCGGCTCGATCTGCCCCGAGAGCATCCCCAGCAGACTCGACTTGCCGTCACCATTGCGGCCGACGATCCCGATCCGGTCGCCTTCCTCAATCCCAACAGAGAGCGAGTCGAAGACCACCCGCGTCGGGTACTCCAAATGCAGCCCTTCGGCCCCCAGCAGAGGTGTAGCCATTAGCGACCACCCTTCCCGGCTAGCGCAGTACGACACGGCACGCCAGACCGCCTCCCACAGGCCCGACGACGAGCACTAGGGCGTGACGCCGCCCTGCCGCGACGGTAGAATCGAGGTGTCCGGAACGAACAACCCATCGAATTGTTGGGTTCGTCGAGGATCAGGAGGTTCGGCTCGCCGAGCAGGATGATCAGGAACTGGAGCCGGCGCCGCTGGCCGCCCGAGAGGTCTCTCACGGGGGTCTGCAGCTGGGCTGTCGTGAAGCCGAGCCGCTCGAGCATCTGCGACGGCGTCATCTCGGTGCCGCCGGCGTCGTAGCTCGTGCGGAGCCGCGCGATGACCTCGCGCACCCGGTCGTTCGCGTGCTCGTCGAGCTCGGTGAGCCGTTGCGAGAGCGTTGCGACCTTGACCGTCTTGCCGGTCTTGACCCGGCCCTCCGTCGCGTCGAGCTCGCCAGAGATGAGATTCAGCAGCGTCGACTTGCCAGCGCCGTTGACGCCGAGGATGCCCGTGCGCTCGCCAGGCGCGATGTGCCACGTGATGTCGCGCAGCACCTGTGCGCCGTCGTACGAGACGCCGGCGTCGATGAGCTCGACGACGTCCTTGCCGAGGCGCGAAACCGCCATCTGCTGCAGCGCAACCGCGTTGCGAACTGGCGGCTCGTTCTCGATGAGCTGGTTCGCCGCCTCGATGCGGAACTTCGGCTTCGCGGTGCGCGCCGGCGCGCCGCGCCGCAACCACGCAAGCTCTTTGCGCATGAGGTTCTGGCGCTTCTGCTCCACGACGGCAGCCTGGCGATCGCGCTCGACGCGCTGCAGCACGTACGCCGCATACCCGCCCTCGAAGGGCTCGAGCACGCGATCGTGCACCTCCCACGTGCCGTTGCAGACCTCGTCGAGGAACCAGCGGTCGTGCGTCGCGACGACGAGCCCGCCGGCGCCGCGCGGCCAGCGGCGGTTCAGATGTTCGGCGAGCCACGCGATGCCCTCGACGTCGAGGTGGTTGGTCGGCTCGTCGAGGAACACGACGTCGTGGTCGTCGGTGAGCAGCTGCGCGAGCGCGACGCGCCTCTGCTGACCGCCCGAGAGATCGCCGACGCGGGCGTTCCAGTCGAGGTCGCCCGCGAGCCCGCGGATCACGTCGCGCACCTTCGGGTCGCCCGCCCACTCGTGCTCGTCGCGGCCGCCGACGATCACGTGCCCGACGGTCAGGTCGGGGTCGAGCGTGTCGGCCTGATCGAGCATCCCGATACGAACGCCCCCGCGCACCGTCACTCGGCCGGAATCGGGCTGGATGCGCCCCGCCAGCAGCTTGAGGAGCGTCGATTTTCCGTCGCCGTTGCGGCCGACGATGCCGATGCGATCGCCCTCGTTGATGCCGATGGTCACGCCCTCGAAGATCACGCGGGTCGGGAACTCGAGGTGCAGCGCTTCGGCGCCGAGCAAATGGGCCATTCCGGCGAGTGTAGTGGGAGGCGGCGATAGGCTCGCGGCATGTCTGTCGTCAAGATCAACGCCATCACCGTTCCGGAGGGCGCGGGCCCCGAGCTCGAGAAGCGCTTCGCCGCTCGCAAGCACGCCGTCGACTCGGAGCCCGGCTTCGAGGGGTTCCAGCTGCTGCGCCCGACGGCGGGGGAGACTCGCTACTTCGTGGTCACGACGTGGGCGAGCGAAGACGACTTCGCGGCCTGGCGCGATGGCCGCGCGAAGGATGCGCACGCGGGCGGCGACCGCAAGCCAGTCGCGTCCGGCGCCGACCTGCTCGAGTTCGAGGTCGTCGACCTCGAGGCGTAGGCGGCAGCCGGGGAGCACGCGCGGGCGCTGCCCCCACCCGGCCATGGCCGATGCCCCCCGCTGACGCTCCGTCGCCCGAGCCCGCCGCGCAGTCGCGCAGCCGCGGTCGGCCGAGTCGCTACGACTCGTCGATCGCGTCGCGGTTCTCGTCGTCCGGCGCCGTCGGCTGCGGGCCGCGGCGCGCGACGAGCAGCACGTCGTCGCCGAGGCGTTCGACCCGTTCGGTTTGCCACCGGTGCGCGTCGTCGAGGGCCTGGATACCGAGATCGCCGACGACGCTCGTGCCGCCGCCGAGCAGGAGCGGCGCCGCGTAGGCGTGCAGCTCGTCGACGAGCCCTGCGCGAAGGAACGCGGTCGCGAGTGTCGGTCCGCCCTCGACGAGCAGATGGCGCACCTCGCGGCCGCCGAGCTCGGCGAGCACGCGCAGCACGTCGCGCGTGGGGAGGTGCAGCAGCTCGCCGCCCTCGCCGCGGACGCGCGCTTCGTCGGGCACGCGCCGCTCGCCGACCACGACCCGCATCGGCTGGTGCCCGTCGAGGGCGCCCGCCGCGTCGCGCGCGGTGAGCGAGGGGTCGTCGGCGTAGAGGGTGCCGGTGCCGACCGCGATCGCGTCGACGCGTCGCCGCACGCCGTGCGCGTGCTCGCGGGCGGCCTGGCCGGTGATCCACTGGCTCGAGCCGTTCGGCGCGGCGACTCGACCGTCGAGCGTTGTCGCGAGTTTGAGCGTGACGAACGGCGTGCCGCGGCGCACCGCGATCGCCCAGACCTCGTTGAGGGCGGCGGCCGACTCGCTCTCCATGAGCGACGCCGGGATGCTCCTGGCCCGCAAGAGCTCCGCGCCGCCGGCGGCGAGGCGGTTCGGATCCGTCATGCCGAATGCGACCTCGGCGACCCCGGCCGTCGCGAGCGCCTCGGCGCACGGCGGCGTGCGGCCGGTGTGCGCGCACGGCTCGAGGGTGACGACGGCGGTGGCGCCGTGCAAGTCTTCGCCGCGCCGCTGCGCGTCGTTCATGGCGTCGATCTCGGCGTGCGGCATGCCTGCGCCGCGGTGATAGCCCTCGCCGATCACGCGGCGCGGCGCGGCGGCGGCGGGGCTCGCATCAGCTGAGCCAGACGTGTCGGCGGGCGCGAGCAGGACGCAGCCGACGCGCGGGTTCGGCCCGTGCACCGGGCCGCGCGAGGCGAGTTCGACGGCGCGGACCATCGCGGCGTCGATGTCGGCGACGCGATCCCCGCGATCGCTTGTGCTGCGCAATTGGCCCTCCGGGTATCGAAAACTAGCAGCATCCGGCCCCACGCCGCGTGCTGCGCGTCGCCGCGCAACGCGGGTCGTATCCCCAGGGTGCCCGACCGACCTTCCGGTGCGCTCGGTGCCAGGTGCCCTCACGCCCCAGCCCGCTCCGTTCCCGGCGCGCAACGCCCAGTCTGGCCGTCATGCGCCAGGCGCCGAGCACGCTCGCGGTCAGTACCCGCGCAGTTGCGTCAAGTCGCGCCGCTCGCGCTTCGTGGGTCGGCCGGCACCCCGCTCGCGCATCGGCAGATAGCCGACCTCGATCGGCTTGGGCCGCGGCGGCGAGTGGTCGATGACGTTCTTCCTGGCGATCTCGGCGCTGCCGCGCTTCTCGATGAGCCCGGTGACCTCGAGTTCGCGGTCGAACCCGTCGATGCGCACGCGCACGCGATCGCCGATGCGCACTGGCGTCGCGGGCTTGGCCCGCTCGTCGCCGACGCGCACGTGCCCGGCCTTGCACGACGCCGTCGCCTTCGAGCGGGTCTTGAAGATTCGCACCGCCCACAGCCACACGTCGGCGCGGACGCTCACGGCCGCACCCGTTCGTCGTTCTCGTCGATCTCCATGGCGACCGTCAATCGCCGCAGACTGTCGGCGAGCAGATCGCGCGCGTGGTCGTCGATGTCGTCGAGAAGCCGGCGCTCGGCCGCGACAAGCCTCGTGAGGGCTTCGTCGACGCGCACGCGGCCCGCGTCGGTCATCGTCACGAGCACGCCGCGTCCGTCGCGCGGGTCGGCTTCGCGCCGCACGAGGCCCCGCTCTGCGAGCCGGTCGAGGCGGTTGGTCATGGTGCCGCTCGAGACGAGCGTGATGGCGAGCAACTGCTTGGGGCTCAGGCGATGCGGCGCCCCGGCGCGGCGCAGGGCCGCGAGCACGTCGAACTCCCAGAGCTCGAGTCCTGTCGCCGTGAACGCGGTCTTCCGCACGGTGTCGAGCTGCTTCGCGACGCGCTTGACGCGCGAGAAGATGCGCAGCGGGTCGACGTCGAGGTCGGGCCGCT
>JBQDJW010000035.1:0-10942 GCA_052086425.1 Pseudoclavibacter sp.
CATCCGACGCTCCCGGCTCGAGCTGCTGCTCAAGGTGCTCGACGTCGACGGCGCCGTGCGGCGCGAGCGCGGCGGCTGGTCGTCGACCGGTGAGCCCTGGGTGTATGACGCCGAGCGCTACGAGCGCATCGCCGAGGCGCGCCGCGTCGAGCAGCGCGACATGCTCGACTACGCGACAACGACCACGTGTCGGATGGCGTACCTGCAGCACCGCCTCGACGACGACACCGCCGCGCCCTGCGGTCGCTGCGACAACTGCGCGGGCCCATGGCTCACGGCCGACGTCGGCGACGACGCCGCGGCGAGCGCATCGGCCGCGGTCGATCGCGTCGGCGTCGAGATCGAGCCGCGCCGGCAGTGGCCGAGTGGCCTCGACCGCCTCGGCGTGCCGCTGACCGGCCGCATCCATGCCGATGAGCAGGCGTCGCCCGGCCGCGCGCTCGCCCGCCTCACCGATCTCGGCTGGGGCGGCCCCCTCCGCGAACTGTTCGCGCCGGATGCTCCCGATCAGCCGGTGCCCGAGCGCATGGTGGCGGGGTGCGTGCGAGTGCTCGCCGACTGGGGTTGGGAAGCACGCCCCGTCGCCGTTGCCGCCATGCCCTCCCGCTCGCGCCCCACCCTCGCCGCGTCTCTGGCGGGTGAGATCGCACGAATCGGACGACTCCCCATGCTCGGCGCCCTCGAGCTCGATCGTGAAGCGGCACCGGGGCGCCCAGGCGGCAACAGCGCATTCCGCGTCGCCGACCTCTCCGGCGCGTTCTCCACCAGTTCGCTCGACGTGCCGGCCGGCCCGGTGCTGTTGGTCGACGACATCGCCGACAGCCGCTGGACCCTGACGCTTGCCGCGCGCGAGCTCCGCCGCGCCGGCGCCACAGCCGTCCTCCCGTTCACGCTCGCGCTCCGCGCGTAGGACGGCAGCGAGCGCCGGCTCCGCGGCCTCACCTACGCGCGCGCGAGGACCACGCGCGCCTCGGTGAGCTCGTGCACCTGGTACCCGGGCAGCCCGTGGCCGAGGTTGCCGTGCAGCATCGACAGCGCCTCCTGCGGCACGAGTCTCGGGAACGTCGCGATGAACTGCGGCGCGCGCAGCTCGCCGACCCACGTCACGTCGACCGTGTCGCCGGAGACGTTCAGCGCCCGGGCGACGCCGTCCTGCACCTCACCCCCGCCCCGCTGCACGCGCGTGTAGGCGCCGATCGAGAGGCGCCCCGTGATGATCGCGAGCACGACCACGAGGATGTCCATGAAGAACAGCGCCCAGCCGTTCGAGATGACGAGGAACGTCAGCACGCTCGCCACGAGCGTGAGCGCCCAGAACACGATGCAGGCAACGCTCGTGCGCATCGACGCGATCGCGTGCTTCCCGATCGCGAACGCGGAGAACGGGGCGGGTGTCGCCCATTTCGCGCCCGCGATGATCAGCACGATCACGGCGATGACGTTGAATGGCGCGACGGCGAAGAGCGGTCCGAGGTGCCGGTCGTCGCCAGACGCGTTCGTCGTCGACATCCAGTGCATGGCGTGAGGGATGACCGTCGCGCAGAAGATGAACACGATCGCGAGCAGCGCGAAGATGAGCGCCGCCATGCGACGCCGCGCACGTCGGTCGCTCGCGATGGCGCCGACGGCGCTCCCGATGATGATTCCGTCGGCGAGTGCTCCCATGGCGTCGTCCCTTCGTCAGTGCGGTCTGGCAACGAGCCACGTTAGGGATGCGGACGAGCCGCATTCCCGCGATTCACGCCGCCCGGACAATCCCGGACAGCGCAATCGGCGCATCCGGCCGACCCCGGGCAATGCCGCACATACGCTGACAAGTTCACGGATCGCGCAGCGAGTGGGGAGGCGATTGGTGGCGTCGGAAACGCACGGAGAACCGGAACCGGAATCGTTCGACAGGATCGTCGGCGACCTGCGCGCGCTGCGCGACCGAGCCGGCGTGGTCTCGTACGCCGAAATCGCGAGGCGCATCGGCGAGTGTCGCGCCAGCGAGGGCGCGCGACCCGCTGCGAGCACGCCGGCTCGCTCGACGGTGTACGACACGTTCAAACTCGGCCGCGCCCGCATGAACGCGAAACTCGTCGGCGAGATCGCCGTTGCCCTCGGCGAGGACGACGACGCGGCCGCGACGTGGGTCGCGAGATGCCACGAGGCGCAGCGGCACGGCGAGCAACTCGCCGCATACGCGGCGATCGCGACCCCGGCAACGCCCGATCCGCCGAATGCGCTGAACGCACGCACTGCACCGATCACGCTGCCGGAGCATCCGATCCCCGCCCCGACCTTCCCCATCGACGCCTGGCCGCGGCGCACGCTCGGCACCGCGCTTGCGCTGCTCGTCGGGTGCATCGCCGTCAATCTCGCCGGCAACGCGCTTGTCGCCGTCCTCGGCCTCGCGCTGTACCTCGACATGATCGGCACCGCCATCGCCGCGATCCTGCTCGGCCCCTGGTACGGCGTCGCGGCCGCTCTGCTCGGCTCGGTCAGCGCCGTTGCGGTCCATGGACCGATCGCGCTGCCGTTCGGCCTCGTCAGCGCGGCAGGCGCCCTCGTCTGGGGCTACGGCGTGAACCGCTTCGGCCTCGGCAGCTCGCTCGTGCGATTCTTCGGGCTGTGCCTGCTCGTGGCCGTCGTGTGCACGCTGGTCTCCTGGCCGATCCACACGCTGGGGTTCCACGGATTCACGGGGCACGCCGGTGACACGGTCGGCTCCCGCCTCGCCGACCACGGCATGCCGCTCGGCCTGTCCGTGCTCCAGGCGAACCTGCTGATCTCTGTCGCCGACAAGCTGCTCGCCGGGTTCATCGCACTCGCCGTCACCGCGGCGCTCCACCCCGCGCCCCCCGCGGGCCCCACGGGACCGGGCGATCGGCGCATCCGTCACTCGCCGGCGCTCGGACGTGCGTCACCCGACGACGCAGAGCCGCCGAGGCGCCGCTCGAGCGCATCGAGGATGATGTCGAGGCCGATCTCGAACTCATCCGAAAAGGAGTAGTCGCCGTCTCCCGTCAGCTCGCCGACGAGCCCTGCGAGGTGCGGGTAGTGCTCCCACGCGACGTCGACCTCAGCCGCGTAGTCGGATGCGCCCGTCGCGGGATCGAATGGCAGGTTGCGTTCGGTGAGCGCGAACCCGTAGACGTACGCGTCGACCAGCGACGCGGCGTGCGCCGCGAGAGCCAGCGAGAATCCACCGCGAAGCAGGCAGCCGATCTGCGCGTCATGTCGACGGAGCACCGCAGTGCCGGGCGACGTGCGCGTCTCGACGAGCGCGAGCGCCCAGGGATGCGCGGTCAGCACGGCGCGCGTTGAGCGCGCGTGGCGCTGCACGCCATCGCGCCACGCCTCATCGTCGCGGGGCAACTCGATGCGTGCGAACACCCAGTCGGTGAGCGCATCGATGAGCGCGTCCTTGCTCGCGACGTGGTGATACAGCGACATCGCCTCGACGCCGAGCTCGCGCCCCACGCTGCGCATGGTCACCGCCGAGACCCCACCGTCATCTGCGACGGCGGCCGCAGCGTCGACGATGCGCTCGGCGCTCAGTGGAATCCTGTCGCTCATAAGCGCCCTTCATACCCGACTCTTGCGTTCTTACGCTCTTAAGGCGATACTGACTTACGAACGTAAGGGGATGTTATGAGAGCAGCGACCGTTGCCAGGTACGGCCCGCCGGATGCGATCGAACTGACCGATGAACCAATGCCAGAGCCACGCGCGGGCGAGGCGCTCGTACGCGTCGAGGCGACGGCGGTCACGGCCGCCGACTCCCGACTGCGGGCCGCACGATTCCCTGCCGGGTTCGCCGCGTTCGCGAGACCCGCAATGGGCTTCCGCGGGCCGCGCGTGCGCATCCTCGGCAACAGCCTCTCTGGCATCGTTGAACGCGTCGGGCCCGGCGTGACGGCATTCGCGCCCGGCGACGAGGTGGCCGGCATGACGGGGTCTCGCATGCGGACGCACGCGGAGTTCGCCGCAGTGCCGGTGCACGCGCTCGCGCCCAAGCCGGCGCCCGTCTCGCACGCCGATGCCGCAGGCGTGCTGTTCGGAGGCACGACCGCCCTGTTCTTCATACGCGACCGCGCAAAGGCGACCTGGGGTGAAACGGTGCTCGTCAACGGGGCTTCCGGTGCGGTCGGGTCGGCCGCCGTTCAGCTCGCGACGCACTTCGGCGCGCGCGTCACGGCCGTCACGAGCGCACGCAATCGCGAGTTCGCGCTGCGGCTCGGCGCCGAACGGGCGATCGACTACGCCGCCACGCCGGTCACCACCCTGACCGAGCGCTTCGACCTCGTCATCGACACCGTCGGAAACGTCTCGCGCACCCAGGGAATCAGCCTCCTCACCGAGCGCGGGCGGCTCGTGCTCGCGGTCGCCGGGCTCGTCGACACGATCCGCGCGGGGCGGCGCGTCATCGCGGGCGCAGCCCCCGAGCACGCCGACGACATTGCGTTCCTGCTCGACCTTGTCGTCTCGGGCGACCTCGACCCCGTCAGTACAGTCGCCGGCGGCCTTGACGCGCTCCCGGACGCGCATCGGCTCGTCGACTCCGCCCGCAAGGTCGGCAATCTCGTCGTACTTCCTGGCGCCTGAACCCGAACCGCAGAAAGGATCGACAACGACACCCTCCGCAGGGCAGAATCAGAGGTGTCTACGATGTAGACATCGACGGTGCGCGCCACAGCGCGCGTCGACTCGATGCCTTCGAAGCGCCTCTAGGAGCGATATGGCCGACCTCGCGATTGAAACCCACGGACTCGTCAAGACGTTCGGCAAGAACCGTGCCGTCGACGGCGTCGATCTCGCGATCGAGCCTGGCGGGGTGCACGGCTTCCTCGGGCCGAACGGTGCGGGCAAGACGACGGTGATTCGGATGCTCGCGACGCTGTTGCGCCCCGACGCTGGCACGGCGACCGTGCTCGGCCGCGATGTCGTGCGCGACGCGACCGAGGTGCGGAGGCGCGTCAGCCTGACCGGCCAGTTCGCGTCGGTCGACGAAGACCTCACGGGCCGCGAGAACCTGAGGCTCATCGGCCGCCTCTTCGGCTATTCGGGCAGCAGCGCTCGCAGCCGGGCCGACGAGCTGCTCGAGGCGTTCAGCCTTGCCGACGCCGCGAATCGGCAGGTGAAGAAGTACTCGGGCGGCATGCGGCGCCGGCTCGACATCGCGGCGTCGATCACCGTCACACCCGAGCTGCTGTTCCTCGACGAACCGACGACGGGGCTTGACCCCAGAGCCCGCAACGAGGTGTGGGACATCATCCGCGCCATGGTCGGCGGCGGCACGACCGTGCTGCTCACGACCCAGTACCTCGAGGAGGCCGACCAGCTCGCCGACAGGATCAGCGTGATCGACAAGGGACGCATCGTCGCCGAGGGCACATCGCCCCAGTTGAAGGCGTCGGTCGGCAGCGGCTCGCTCGTCGTGCGCGTCATGGAGCGCGAGGAGCGCGCGCGGGCACGGGAGGCCCTCGAGCGCGCCCTCGGCGTCGAACTGCGCGAAGAGACCGTCCCGACCGGTCTCGTCGGCGCGGTCGGCGGCACCGAGTCGGTGCGCCTCGCGCTCGACGCGCTCAAGGCCGCCGACATCGAGGTCGCGCAACTCTCGCTCGGCCAGCCGACACTCGACGAGGTCTTCCTCGCCATCACGGGGCACATGGCCGAAGCCGAGCCGGGCGGGGTTGACGACGACCACGCCGACGGCTCGTCGGACGGGGCCCCCGCCGACGCCCAGACGCACGCGCACGAGAACTCGACGGACGGAGCGAACCGGTGACCACCACATCCGCGAAGAATGACGTCGACCGCGAGGCGATCCTCGCCGCCCTCGGAAACCGCGAGCGGCCGCCGCTTCCGAACGCGCTCGCAACCTCGCTGACCTTCGGGTGGCGGGCCATGCTGAAGATCCGGCATGTGCCGGAGCAGCTCTTCGATGTGACGATCTTCCCGATCATGTTCACCCTCATGTTCACGTTCCTGTTCGGCGGCGCGCTCGCCGGCAGCATCGAGGGATACGTACAGTTCCTGCTTCCCGGAATACTCGTGCAGACCGTTGTCATGATCACGATGTACACGGGCACGACGCTGCGCACCGACATCGAGAAGGGCGTATTCGACCGGTTCCGCTCGCTGCCGATCTGGCGCCCGTCGCCGCTCGTCGGCATGCTGCTCGGCGACGCCGCGCGCTTCTCGCTCGCGTCGTTCATCATCTGCGTGCTCGGCGTCATCATCGGGTGGCGGCCCGAGGGCGGCGTCACCGGCGTGGTCCTCGGCGTGCTGCTCACGCTCGTGTTCTCGTTCAGCATCGGCTGGGTGTGGACCTTCATCAGCCTCGTCGTCCGTTCGGCGAACGCCGTCATGGGCGTGAGCATGATGGTCATCATGCCGCTCACCTTCGTGAGCAACATCTTCGTCGACCCGTCGACGATGCCAGGCTGGTTGCAGGCGTTCGTCAACATCAACCCGATCTCGCACCTCGTCACGGCCACGCGCGACCTCATGAGCGGCACGCCCGTCGGCATCGAGCTGCTGATGACGTTGATCTACTCGGCGGCCCTCGTTGCCGTGTTCGGCTCACTCACCATGTGGCGGTATCGCGACGCGAAATAGCATGAGGATGCCACGGGCGGCCTCCCGAGATCGCCCTCAGAAGAGCGTGGGCTGAGCCGGCAGGCCGAGCGCCGGGGCCGCGGCGGCCGTGCCGGACACGCTCGAGCCGATGAGTATCGCCCCGCGCCGCGCGCCGTCGCGGCCGGGACCGCGGCCGGCGTCGCCGTCGCCGACGTATGCCGCTCCCACGCGCGAGGCCCATCCGGATGCGGCCGTCGCCGCCGCCTGCGTGCGCGCGAGTTGGCGCTGCTCCGGCTGGTCCTCGTCTTCCCTGGCGATGAGGCCGTGCCTGCGGAGGATCGGCACGACGCGGCGCGCGAGCTGGCGGCGGTAGCCGGACGGCGCGTACGACGCGCGGTCGTAGAACCGGTGGTAGCCCTGCGCCAGGTCGGGGTGCTCGCGGTCGATCCAGGCGAGGAACCATTCCTTCGCGCCGGGACGCAGGTGCAGTGCGCCGAACGCGACCCGCGCCGCGCCCGCCTCGGCGATGCGCTCGATCGCGTGCTCGAGCTGGTCTGTGCTGTCGGTGAGCCACGGCATGATCGGCATGAGGAAGACCGTGACGGCGAACCCGGCGTCGGTCGCCGCGCGCACCGTCGCGAGCCTCGCCGCGGTCGTGGGCGTGCCGGGTTCGACGGCGTGCTGCAGGTCGTCGTCGAACATCGCGATCGACATCGCGAGGTCGACGGGCACGCGCTCGGACGCGCGCTGCAGCAAGGGCAGGTCGCGGCGCAGGAGCGTGCCCTTGGTGAGGATCGACATGGGCGTGCCGCTGTCGGCGAGCGCCTCGATGATGCCGGGCATGAGCGAGTAGCGCCCCTCGGCCCGCTGATACGGGTCGGTGTTCGTGCCGAGCGCGACCTCGTGACGCGCCCACGACCGCTTCGCCAGCTCAGCGCGCAGCACCTCTGCCACGTTGACCTTCACGACCACCTGCTGGTCGAAGTCGGCGCCGGCGTCGAAGTCGAGGTAGCGGTGCGTGTTGCGCGCGAAGCAGTACACGCACGCGTGCGAGCAGCCCCGGTACGGGTTCACCGACCACTCGAACGGCATGGAGCTCGCCGCGGGCACCCGGTTGAGCGCCGACTTCGACATGACCTCGTGGAACGTCACACCGCTGAACTCTGGCGTGCGAACGCTCCGGACGAGGCCCTGCAGCGCGAACAGCCCCGGTGCGGCGTCACCCGCGGCGGACGCCTCCGAGACTGAGCTCGACGCATCCGGTTTCTCGATGACCTGTTCTGACCAGCGCACGCGTCAATTGGAACATCACTTCGATGCGGAGTCAAGCGACAGGCCGAGACGCCGAAAGCCCGCCCCCGGAGGGGCGGGCTCTCAGACTGCGCCGAGTTGGTCGGGCGCCGTCAGGCGTTGATGCCGAGTATTACTTGGCGCGCTTGGCGGACAGGCGGCGGTTGAGCGCGAGTGCGCCAACGCCGGCACCGAGCACCAGCAGGCCGAGGCCGGCGATGCCGAACATGTCGTCCGAGCCGGTCGACTCGAGCGAGTTGCCGTTGTCGTCGGTCACGGGAGCCTGGTCGGTCTCACCGGCGACGGTGAAGGTGAACGTGACGGTGTTGCCCGTCTCGCGCTCGGTCACCGTGACGCTGTACTCGCCGGTCGGGAAGTCGAGGCGGCGGATGACCTCACCAGTGGTGGCGTCGTACTCGTTGTACGTGATCTCGCCTGCGTAGGTGCCGTCTTCGCCGATCTCGACCTCGAGCGAGCCCTCGACGGGGCCCGAGATGGTGACGTCGGCGAGGGCGCCGGGCGTGAAGTTCGCGAGCGTGTAAGTGACGACGTCGCTCGGGGCGAAGACGTCCTGCGTCACGTCGCCGACGGGACCGTCGTAGGTCGGCGTCGTCGTCTCGGTGGGCTCCTCGGTCGTCTCGACCGGAGCCTCGCCGATCGTGACCTGGGTCGACGCGACGTTCTCACCCTGCGTGAAGGTGAAGGTGTAGACGCCCTCGGTCGGAGCCTCTGCACCTTCGTAGTTCACCGTGTAGCCGAAGGCGCCGTTCTCGTCGACCGTTGCGGTCTCTTCGAGGGGGGCACCTTCGTCGCCGTAGGCGATGTCGACAACGACGGGCTCGCCCGACTCGGGGTCGAAGCCCTCGCCCTGGAAGAAGATGCCGTTGGCGGCGAACTCTTCAGCGCTGATCTCGGCTGCAGCGGGGGTGACGATGGGGTCGATGACCGGAGCGGTCTCGGTGGGGGTGGTCGTCTCGGTGGGCGTGGGCGTCTCCGTGGCGGCAAACGCGGGCGAGGCCGACAGGAAGGCTCCACCGGAAACCACGGCGAAGGCAAGCGCCGCGGTCGCAACCCGGCGGCGAATGGGCGAAGTCGAAGCAGTCATGGAGGTAACGATGCCATAAACACAGGCATTTGTCAGCTCGACATCAGCGAAATTCCGCCAGATCCACCCATCGAACGATGGGGAGGCGTATCCATTGACACTTCGGCGCCCGCAAGCTAAGCGCATCACACATCCGCACCTCGCCCGGAAACGCGCCCGAGGGCGCTACCCGTTGACGCTGCGCACGGCCCCTGAGGGAACGTCACCATTAAACACCTGCGTCACCGTCACAACCTGAACGCCACGCTCAGACAGCCCTTCGAGCACACCGGGGGTCGCGTCGATCGACGACTGGTGCGTCGAATGCATCAGCACGATCGAGCCGGCCACGCTCTCGCCGACCGCGCGCTCGATGACGACATCGACACCGGGGCCCTCCCAGTCGAGGGTGTCGACGTCCCACAGGATCACCGGCATCGACGTCGCGCTGAAGATCCGGTCGTCGTACGACCCGTACGGCGGGCGGAACAGTGCCGTCGTCACGCCGACGGCGGCGTCGATGGCCGAGGTGCACGCGTCGATCTCGCCGCACATCGTCTTCACGTCCGCATCCGGGTCGTACGGGACGGGCGGCAGCGGCGTCGGCGTCCCGTCCGGCCCCGGTGTCGATGTCGGCTCGGGCGGTTGCGGAACCGCCACGGCGCCGAAATCGATGTGCGTGTTGCTGTGGTTGCCGATCTCGTTGCCCGTATCGAGCACCTGCTGCAGTTCGGCGGCGCCGCCGGCGACCTTGTTTCCGAGTACGAAGAATGTTGCGGCGGCATGGGCGTCGCCAAGGTGGTCGAGCAGCTCCGGCAGCGTCGAGTCCGGCCCGTCGTCGAACGTCAGGGCGACGCATGCGACGAGAGAGCAGTCGTAGGCCTCCTGCCCGGCCTCGACGGGAGCCGGCCCGGCGTACTCCTCGTCGCTCGCCGCGGCCTCGATGGCGCGAACGCCGAGCGGCCCGAGCAGGTCTGCCGCATCCTCGCTCGGCACGCGGAACGAGAAGCGCTCTGCGGCGGCCTCCGGATGCTCGAGGCCGGCGACCTCTGGCGCATCCACCCCGTTCGGCGCGACCGCCGCGATACCGCCGGACGGGTCGAGGCTGAGCGCCGTCAGGCCGCCGACGAACGACTCGAGCGTCGCCTCGTCCGGCGTCGCGATCTCCACGTCCCACAGCGCCCCAGCGCGGTGCCGCGCCGCCGTGACTGCGGCGTCCCACAGGGCTTCACGCGCCTCTGGGGCAAGCAGATCGGCGATCGTGCCGGTCTCCCCCGTCGCCGTGTCGCTGACGATCGTCTCGGTGCGATCGCTCGTGACCCCCGCATCCGAGCCCTCGACGATACGCAGTCGCGGGCCGACGATCGAGCCGGCCGCGAGCACGACAACGCCGGTGATCACGAGCCCCGGCGTCGACGAGTCGGCGGCCGCGAAACGGTCGTCGGCGAGCAGCTCGGCCGCATCGAGCGCGCTCGTGCCCGGGATGCACCCGCGGTCGTCGAAGCCAGACCCCTCCGGTTGCGCCACCGGCGCGTACGGCGCCGACCCGTGCTCGGCGACGAAGGTGTCGATCGCGCCGCGCACCTCGTCCTCGATGAGGTCGTTCATGGCGGTTTTGCCTGGCAGCGCCGTCCACCTGGCGGCGACGTTCGGGTCGGATGCGCGCAACCGCTGCCCCGTCGCGCCCGGGATCGAGGTGGGATCGATCGTGTTCGTCTCGTCGTCGACCACGATCTCAGGCAGCAGCGGCTCCGGTTCCCACGAGGGATCCGGCGCGGGCGCGCACCCGGCGAGGAGGCCGCCGACGAGCGCGACCGCGACGCCGAGGCGGACGCCGGCGACGCGCGTGCCAGCACTCCGCGATCCAGCATCGCGCGTGCCGGTGTCGCGCAGGCCGGCGCGGACGAAGCGCCGCAGGCGCGGCACCGTTCCGGCGCCCGTGCCCTCGCCGCCGCTCACGAGGCGAACTCCAGGGTCGCGATGATGCGCGCGAACTCCTCG
>JBQDJW010000036.1:0-2258 GCA_052086425.1 Pseudoclavibacter sp.
GGATGGCGACCGCGTGACGACGGGCATTGTCCCCCTCGGCGAGCTCCTCGCTGCCGAGCGCGCCTCGGGCGCCCCGGTCATCGAGTCTGCCTCGTCGGGCGCACCGTCCGGCGTCGCTCGCCTCGCACTGAGAACAATCCTGCCCGTCATGCACCTCGCACCGCTCAGGCGCCTGACGATTCGATTGCTGGCCGGCACCACGACTCGCGAGAACGCCGGGCCGCGACGCCACTCGTGGGCGCACGCGCAGGTGACTTGGGCGGACGGCACGACCCGTGAGGGGTGGTTGCGCCTGGGGGACGCGAATGCCGCGACCGCGTCAGTGGCGACCGAAGTGGCGTCACGACTGGCGGACGGCCGCGGCACCCCGGGGGTCTACACGCCGGCCGAGCTGTTCGGCACAGAGCTCGTCGAATCTTGCGGCGGCGTCTATTCGGTCGCCGACTGACCCCCTGAAACCACCGCGCGCACAATCTCCGCAATGCGCCGCTCGGTTTCCTCGTCGATGGTTTCGAAATACCAGGCCGCCGGCATCAGCAATCCGTCGATGCCGCCGGCGGGCCGGAATTCGGCCTTCTCGGTGACGGCGAGATTCAGCCGTTCATCATTGCGAAGCGTCACGAGCGCCGGGGTGCTCGCCGACACCGCGTAGGCCGGCATGCCGTACCAAATCCGGGGCTTCAGCGTCGGAGCGGCTTCCACGATGACCTCGTGAATGCGCTGCATGACCGATTGTCGCGGCTCGTCCATCTTCGCGATCTTCGCGATGACCTGGGTGAGATTCTTCTCGTCCTTCGACGACATTCCATGTCCTCTCGTCAGCCGATGCCGAGCATCGGCGAAATGAAGTCGGCGCACTGCGGCGCCGCACCCCATCCGGACATGCCCCGAGGTTCTCGGGCCTCTCCGCAATGATTCACGTGGTCTGCACGTGGAAGTGCCTTCGGTGGCGCGAACCACCGCGTCCACGATACCCAGATGCGACCGAAAGTGTCGACAATCCTCGCGAAGACGCCAGACACCCCACCCCGACGCCCAATTGACATTCGATAGGTATCTATCGATACTCGATACATGCCGACACCGACTCTTCGCCGCGTGCTCATCATCGCCATTTGCGGCGCGCTGGTATTCGCACTCCTGGTCTCCGTGTTCTTCCAGGTCGTGGTCGTCCCCACGGCGCTCACCGACGAAGCGCGGTTCGATCCCGTCATCGCCCGCGGTCGAATCGCGTTCACGATCGTCGGCGTTCTCGGCATCGCCTGCTTCCAGGCCGTGCTGATCGCGATCGGCGCGCTACTGCTCAGTTCGTGGAACGACCGGATCTTCTCGCGACGATCATTGCTCTGGGTCGACATCACGATCGGCGCATGCCTCGTCGCGGCCGGCCTGTGCTTCTTCGCCCTGTTCGCCGACTCGGTATCGCCCGAGCTCCCCGCGAATTCGTTCCACGAGGGGGCGGGCGACTCCACGTCCATCGCGCAGCTCTTCTTCGGTCTCGCCGGCACCGCGACCTGCTTCACCGGTGCCCTCGTCGTCGGCGTGCTCCGCGACCTTCTCGCGCGCGCGACGACGATTCGGCACGAACTCGACCAGGTGATCTGACATGGCCATCACCGTGAAGATCGACGTGCTCCTCGCCGAACGAGGCATGAGCGTCGGCGACTTCGCCGTCGCCATCGGCATCACTCCCGCGAACGTCGCCGTCCTCAAGAACGGCCGCGCCAAGGCCGTTCGCTTCGAGACACTCGACGCCATCTGCAGAGTCCTCGGATGCGAACCCGGCGACGTGCTCAAGTGGTCGCCCGATGAATCAGAATCGTTCGTCGACGGTCTCGACGGCCCCCGCGCATCTTGACCCTCGGGGTTCTCGGCCGCGTGCTCGCGTACCGGATGCTCGGGTATCGAGTGCTCGCGAGTTCGATCGGCATCAATCGGCGTCACGCGCCTCGCCGTTCCTGGCCAGATGGTCGAGCGCGAGGGAACCGCCGTGGCGTAGGTCTGCGTGGGAGAATGGAACATCGGCACGCGGCGTAGATATCGCATGCGGTTCGCCGAGCCGCAGCAGGGAGCGTCGTGGCTGAACCCGTGGACCTGGACTACCCGTTCACCGGGCGATGGCTTGTGCAGAACAGCCCCGCCGACAGGGTGCCGAGCCATGGCACGACGATGTTCGCGACGTCGTATGCGATCGATTTCGGTCCCGTCGCGGAGTCGGGGCGAACGGCTCCGCTTCGACTCGAATCGTTGCTCCGGCC
>JBQDJW010000036.1:2268-5805 GCA_052086425.1 Pseudoclavibacter sp.
ACCGGAACGCTTTCCGGGCTTCGGCCGCCGGATTCACTCACCGCTCGCGGGAGTCATCGTCGGCATGAAAGACGACGACATCGATCACGATGCCCACCGCGGGCTGCCATCGATCGGGTACGCACTGTCGCAGGGCCGGCGCGCGTCGGTCGGGTGGGAAGGACTCGCCGGCAATCACGTCTATATCGAGAGCGACGGGGTCGTTGTCGCCCTCTGCCATCTCCAGCGGGCGAGCGTCGAGGTCCGACTGGGGCAGCGGGTTCGTCCGGGAGACGCCATCGCGCGATGCGGAAACTCCGGCAACAGCACCGAGCCGCACCTTCATATTCAGGTCATCGACAGCGTGCGGATCGAACATGCGCACGCTGTCCCCCTGACGTTCCGGGGCTCACTCCCCCGAAACGGTGAGGTCGTGTCCGTCTGATCCGCCCGAATGGTCTCGGCGAATCCGTCAGCCCCTACATTAGGGATGTTCGGGACGCCAGCGATGGTCGGCGACGAGGCCGAACTGCGCACGAACCGATCACTGCGCTCAGCGCGACAGGTTCGCGGCGTTTCGCTCCTGGAACGGATTGGAGGTGCGTAGATGCATCCAGACAGTGGCGACCTTCCCTGGTGGATCTGGCTCTTCCTCGCCGCGCTCGTGGTGGGGCTCATCATCCGGATCATCTGGGTCTGGCGGCGCGGTGATTTCAGTCAGCCCGAGGTTTCCCAGGAGCCGGACGACAAGGCACGAGCACCAACCTTTCCAGACGTGTGGGAGCGCGCCTCGGTTGTGCCCACCGCGCGATTGACGCGTCCGATCGACGTGCCTCGACCGGAGTCGGTTAAAGAAGTTGCGGCGTGGGCGGGCAGCGAGGGCTTTCAACGCACGGAGCTCATCTACGCCCCGGTGTTCTGGGTATTGCTGCCCCTCACCGCACTCGGATTCGTCATCCAACAGACCATTGCTGATCCAACCGGTGCCGGCTGGAGCATCACCATTAACGGCGAGCACGTCGACAGTTGGCCCGCGTGGATGCTCTGGCTGATCTGGGCCGGCGTCATCATCTGGCTCGTCGTCGCCGCCGGGGTGCTGCTCCTGCGGTTGAGCATCCTTCCCGACATCCGCGCCGAGAATCAGTGGATCTTCGAGCGCAGCGTCGCACACTCGCTGCATCGCGCATCCGTCGACTACGACGACGGCGAGGCCAGCGGTTGGGCGACGTATATCGCCCTCGATCATCGGCTCGACGATCAGCGGGCGACAAGGGTCCACGTCGCGTTCGAGGAGTGGCTCAGCGTCTCCGGGCTGCCTCCGTCGGGCTCAGGGCCCATATCGTCGGCGACACTCTTCGGCACGCAGGCGCATGGCGGATACTTCTTCCTTCACCTCCCGGTCTCGCAGACGGCCGGCGCCACCACCGAGCATCGATGGATGCTCATATCGGATCCGCGCGATGAGGACGGCGACGTGATTGTGACGCCCGTCCCCGTCGGCAAACAACTGCGCAAACTGCGAGCGAAGCTCCGACGCAGGGCGGAGAAACGGGTATCAACGTGATGAACGACGACGGAGAGCCTCGCCGGAGACGGTCCGCGTAGTTTGCTCGAATGAGCGACCCGCGCACGTCTCACGAGCGGGCACACGATGCGTACGACCTTAATCCGCGGCCATCGGCACGGCGACGAACGGCGGAGCCGGGTCCGACCGCAACCGCCCGTACGTGTAGACGTCGATCCGTTCCCCGTCGATGAGGAACTTTCCGCGCTCCGTCCCTTCTCTCACGAACCCAGCTCGCCGTGCCACTGCACCGGATGCTGGATTGTTCGCCCGGTGGCCGAGTTCCAGCCGCCCCAATCCACGCACCGTGAGCGCCCAGTCCGCGACGGTCGCCGCCGCCCGCCCAGCCCAGCCGCGCCCGCGAGCGTCATTCGTCATCCAATACCAGAACCAGCCACTGCGATGCCGCTCGTCGACGGTCACGCAGACGAGACCGACCAGCGAGTCTTGCTCGACCACGGCCCACGCCTCGTGCGACGAGGCCGGGTCCGCGATCCTCGCCACGTACCGCTCGGCATCCTCGGTCGTCTCGACCTCGCCTTGACGCGCCATATCGGCGTTGGAGGTGAACGCCCGAAAAACGGCCGCCGCATCCGATCGCCGCAGGCGACGCATGTGAACATCCACTTCCGTCGCGCATCCGGTCATAGGCACCATTCGCCGAACAGGCGGGGTCGCGCGGATCGGCTCACGGCAGTCTCGCGACGAACTGCACGTTCTCGAGGACGACGGCGCGCTCCCAGTCGCCGTCCCAGTGCGCGGTCACGCCCGCGGCGCGCGCCGCGGCGACCACCTCGATTGCGATCCCCTCGCAGACCGCGCGATATTCGTCGACGTCGATCGTGCGACGGCCGAACACGCCGCGACGAACAGGCTCGACGAAACCCTCCGTCGCGATATTTGCCGGGCCGGGCTCGAGCGCGAGCTCGACCGCCTGCGACTCGGTGAGGAAGACCGCGCCACGCATCCCCTCCCGTTGGAGCGGCCGGAGCGCGTCGACGGCCGCCTCGTCGGAACCGACCTGGAGGCTCCATGCCGCACCGATCCCATTCGCGCGCAGGCGCGCCGCGATCCGATCGAGCGGCCACCCATCGGCCGGCCAGGACGTTTGCTGTCCAAGGCGCGTATTCCAGAGCGCCGCGGCCAGTGCCTCGAACGTCGAAGAATCGGGCGCGGGCTCGAGCATTGACTCCGCTTCGAGCGAGTGGAGCGTGCTCGCGAGCGACGCAGCGCTGTCACTCGGGCGCGGCACCAGCAGGTGCGGCCAGATGCCATCGACCGTCGTTTCGCCGAACACCTCGACAGCATCCCGACCATCCGGGAGGGCGATCGCAGGACGCGCATTGGGATCCACGACGCGAGCCTAGCAACGTGATTCGCACGAGCGGACCGCCTCTCGAATGGTGGGGCCAAACCCGCGCATCCGACCTCAGCGCGCGTCAGCGCTGCAGCAACCGTCGTCGCACTCTCCTGCCTCGCGCTCACCGGTGAGTGCTGATACCGGAGTGGCGCAGCAGGCATCCCCTCGCCATGCTTCCACGCCTTCGCGCACCGCGAAGACGGCGATCGCGAGCGCCGCGACCGAATCCGCCCAGGCCCACCCGAGCAGGCTGTTCAGCAGGAGTCCGACCAACAACGCTGCGGAGAGGTACGTGCAGATCAGTGTCTGCTTGGAATCCGCGATCGCCGACGCCGAGCCGAGCTCGCGACCCGTGCGTCGCTCGAACCAGCTCAGGAACGGCATGACAACGAGGCTCAACGCGGCAATCACGATCCCCACAGGCGAATGCTCCGGTTCACGCAAACCGGCCAGCGACAGCACGGCGTCCACACTCACGTACGCGGCCAGGGCGAAGAACGACACCGCGATGACGCGAAGAGCGACCTTCTCCCGCGTTTCAGGATCACGCGCAGCGAACTGCCACGCCACGGCCGCGGCGGACAGCACCTCGACGACCGAGTCCAACCCGAATCCGATGAGCGCGGCGGACGAG
>JBQDJW010000036.1:5815-7678 GCA_052086425.1 Pseudoclavibacter sp.
GGCGACGTGCCCCGCGATCAACGCGACGACCGCCTCGATGACGTTCCAACTGATCGTGATCGCGACGACGATCCGGATCCGCCGGCGCAGCACATCGATGCGCGCCGAGCCGCGCGCCGAGCCGCGCGCCGCGACCGTCACCGGACGGCCCTCGCGTCACAGCAGCCGGGCACCGAACACGCTGGATCCATGCACACCACACGTTCGTCGACGGCCAGCGTCACGTCGACCAGCGCCGTCAGCGCGACGGCGATGTGCGGATCCGAGATTTCATAGCGCGTCTGCCTGCCCTCCGGCTCACCGACGACGATCCCGCACCCGCGCAGGCAGGCCAGGTGATTCGACACATTCGTGCGGGTGAGCTCGAGGTCGCGCGCCAGCCGCGCGGGGTACCCAGGTCCTTCGAGGAGCGACAGCAGGATGCGAGAGCGCGTGGGATCTGCCATGGCCCGACCGAGCCGGTTCATCGCGTCGACGCGCGAGGCAATGGTCAGCATGTGATGACTATACAGTGACCACTGACCCATGAGCCGTCCGGGGCTAACGCGACGGATTCATCCGCGCCTCGTTCGCGAATCGGTCGCAGAAGCGCCAGTTATTCGTTCATCGGCCAAACCTCGACGACGCCGTGCGCGACCGCGCACGGAGTGTGCGCCACGAGAGCGATCGCGTGGTCGCGATCGTCTGCTTCGAGCACGGTGAATCCCGCTACCGGAAGCCGGGAGGACATGAACGCACCCTCCTCTGTCCCGACTCCTGCTTCTTCGGGGTTCCGAACCTGGACAGGTACGCCAGAGGTCCACATCTGCGCTCCCCTCCATTGCAGGGTCGCGTCGTGCGCATGCGAACGATCGCGAACCGCGGGGTCCGTCCTTTCGTAGTCGGCTGCATCCCCATACCCGATGGCGATAAACGTCGGCATGAGCTTCCCCGTTCCAATGTCAGACGCGACCGCGCTTCGACGTGCGACCTCGGCAATGAAAACTCCTCCCCCGAGTTTCGCACTCGGTGACCTCCGGCCCCGATCTCGATCGTCTCCGTTCTGAAGCCCCGCAGTGGGGGCCGGCGATTGGACGATCGCGTCCGGGCATTTCGGAACAGAACATCACGTCACCAGCACAGGAAGGAGCGAGAAGAATGACCAGCAGGCCCGTCATCACCGTGAACATCACCCTCGACGGCTCGGATCTTCCCTCCTGGCCTCGTCAACAGGCCGCACCGCACGCTCACGAAGCTCCAGCGAATCCTTCCTCGGTGCAGGCAAAGCCATCATCCCCTCGGGGAAACAGATCCTCCACGAGACCCAGGGCGATTCACTCGGCGCTCAGCGCGTGGGGTTCCTCCGTGATGACCAGCGCATCGCCGAAACGAGGGCGATTCCCCCCACGAGGAGCATGGCGCCCAGACCGATCGGTCCGATCGGCGCGGAGCCCAAACCGGTGACCGCGAGATCCTCATCGGCCGGAGGAACGTCATCCTCGTGAGCCGGAGGTACCGGGACGACTTCTGGATCCGGTACATCTTGCCCGTCCGGTACATCCTGCCCGACGGGATCCCATTGAGCATCAAGAGTGATGTCGTCGATGATCTCAGCGGCGAAGTCATACGGACTGCCATCAGCCGACACCCACCCCGCAAACTCATACCCCTCACGAGTCGGATCCTCCGGCGGATCGACCACATCACCGTGATCAACGCCCACCGACACGACCCCATCACCAGTGTCAAACGACACCACGTACGTGTTGACCTCCCACGCAGCACCAAGAGCGACATCCTCAGTCACCGGAACCGTGAAGTCATACGGGCTGCCATCAGCCGACACCCACCCCGCAAACTCATACCCCTCACGAGTCGGATCCT
>JBQDJW010000036.1:7778-10915 GCA_052086425.1 Pseudoclavibacter sp.
CCGGCGGATCGACCACACCACCGTAATCAACCTCCACCGACACAACCCCATCACCGGAATCGAACGTGACGTCGTTGGTTGATGGGTACGCGCTGTATCCCATCCACGTGGGCGTGGTGAATCCATCGGCGTCACGCGGATACAGAAGCACGACCTGCCCAGGGTCACCGAAGGCTCTCCCGGTGTCGGGCGATTCCACCACCGGCGCATCTCCTTCAAAGTTCACCGTGTCGAGGGGATTCGCCCCGAACGCAGAGATACCCACGATAGTGCCCGATCCGCGGATAGTGACGCTCGTCAGGCTGTTGGCGTAGAACGCCTCTTGGCCGATTGAAGTGACAGAATCCGGGATCGTGACGCTCGTCAGGCTGTTGCCGAGGAACGCCGCTTGACCGATTGAAGTGACAGAATCCGAGATCGCAACGGTTGCCAGGTTGTTTTCGAAGAACGCCTCCATGCCGATCGTGGTGACCGAATCTGGAATCGTGAGATTCGTCAGTTCGTTGCGGATAAATGCCGCGTTGCCGATGCTGGTGACAGAATCCGGAATCGTCACGGTCGAAAGAAAGTTCTCCAGAAACGCACCCCCGCCGATCGTGGTGACAGAATCCGGGATGGTCACACTCGTCAGGCCCATGCGGAAGAATGCCCCGTCGCCGATGGCCGTGACGGGATACGCGGTGTCGCCGTCGGACACGCTGCCCTCGATCACCACGTCCGAGCCAGCGGCCGAATCGTAGGACGTCACCGTCGCACCAGCGGGAGGATTGGCATCATCGAACGTATACGTCACGCCATCAAGGACGATCGTCTGCGTCGCCGCGTACGCGGGCGGCGCGCTCATCACAACGGAAGCGACGGTGAGCACGAGTGCGACAACACACCCCAGGACACCGACGATGCAGGATCGAATCGTCATATTCATCTCTCATTGTCAGCTGCGCACGCCGGGTCACGCACTCAACACGAATCACGCTATCGGGAAATCCAACGCCCTGTCACTACCTTCGCGCTAGCCCACGTAGCAGCCGGCGCACTTTATGGGCGCATAACCTTTGCGGATCGGTCATCACCGCCCGCGACGCGGCAGCGCCGGATCGGGTCACCAGCGCGGCCCCTCTCGGCGGCGAACACGCCCTCAAGCACTTCCCTGTCACACCGCGAGACTGCTGACCGCCAGCGCCTCGTCGATCCGCACGACCATAGTGGGGGTCGGCATCCACTGGGATGCTCGGCATGGCGGCTATACATCGCAGCGCTCAACAACCAGGCTTGCGACGATTCCAAAGGTCAGCACCTAACCGGCCACTGCCGCCAGGGCCGCCCCGACGGGGAGGTAGCCGGGGCTGCCAGAAACCGAGAACTAGGCCAGCGACTCGATCGAGGCGCCGGGCATCCACCGCGGCACGGTCTCGCCCAAGGCGCGCGGCAGGAATTGGGCGGTGACCACCGGGAGGAAAGAACCAGCGAGGAGGACGAGCACGGTCGGTGCCGTGCGTCGGATCACGAACCCGAGCAGCAGCGACAGAGCTCCCCACACCGCCATCTGAGCCGGGATGAAGACAAGCACCGCCCGCATCAATTCAGGATCCGAGATCGTCAACGTCGGGTAGCCGCCCAGCTGGAGGACGCCCTGGGTGATTGCGAGGTTGATCAGCGAGACCAGCTCCCCGGCGACCAGGCCCGTCGCGATCACGATGACGAGCTTCGGCAGCAGCACCCTCGTGCGGCGTGGAGCCGCGGTGAACGTGTAGCCGATCACGCCGCTGCTGAACTCGCCGGCGCTGAAGGAAGCACCGAAGAACGCGTACGCCCAGACCCCGAGCGTGGTGCCGAAGGACAGGATCTCGTAGCTGCTGCCACCGTCGGCCCCGGGACCTCGTTCAGGGAATCCGCACCACCAAACCCGGCAATCAGCCGGGTGAGCCCGACCGAGATCAACATGGTCACCATGAGGAGGATCCACAGGCGCGGGCTCCGGCGCACCTTGATCAGTTCCGCGTGCGTGACGCGTCCCAGCTGGCCGATCATTGTTCGTCTCCTGTCAGGTCGAAAATGACCGTCTCAAGGTCGTGGTCGCCGGCCAGTTCGGCGAGGGCGCCGTCGGCGTCCACCGAGCCGTTGCTGATAACGACGACGTGGTCGGCGAGCTCGTCCAGCAGCTGACGCAACCAGCGGATGCCGGCCGGATCGAGGCCGTTGGTCGGCTCGTCCATGATCAGGACCTCGGCGTCGCCAACCAGCGCGACGGCCAGCCCCAGTCGCTGCCGCTTGCCGAGCGAATACGACGAGACCCGGTCGATCACCTTCCGATCGACATAGGACTTCGTGACATTGTCGATTTCGATCATGGACACCAGCCTGTGCTGGGCCAGGATCCCCGACCAGGTGCAATCGGATGCGACTGCGGCGACGAGATGAGGGGCCGCACCTACTTCCGTAGGCTCCGCCGACGTCAGGCAGACTTCGGTGCCATCAGGGCGAGCTTGGTGCGATTGTCGCAGTCGAGCTTGTCCATTAAGCGCGACACGTGTCCCTTGACGGTGCTCTCCGCGAGGTAAAGGGCCCGCCCGGTCTCGGCGTTCGACCTGCCCTCGCCGACGAGCCTGAGCACTTCACGCTCCCTCCCCGGCAGCGCAGCGACCCTCGAGTCTTCGTCGCGAGGCTCGCGCTCGATTGCCAACCTGAGGAGCCGCCTGGTCGCTTCGGGCGACGGCACGTCGGCGCCGGCCGCCGCCGTGCGCACTGCGCACTGCGTAGATGATCATCGAGATCGGCGACGTCTTCAGCGTGTATCCGCGAGCTCCCGCGCTGAGGCCGGCGACGACGGCGCGGTCGGAGTCGACGGTCGTCATCAGCAGCACTGCGGGGCCGCCGTCGCCGCGGGTGAGCTCCTCGGTCGCTTGGATGCCGTCGAACCCCCGGCGTCCGGATGTCCATCAGCACGACGTCCGGATTAGTCCGGATGGCAAGTTCCAAGGCCTCCGAAACGTCGCCGGCGGCGCCGGTGACTTCGAGGCCGTCGACCGCAGACAGTTCGGCGGTCAGGTACGCACAGCATCGACGACGAGCACCGTGAGGACACTCATGCCGCGGGCCCCTTCCCAGACGTGGCGGCAGGGGAATCCTGTTGCTTG
>JBQDJW010000037.1:0-10885 GCA_052086425.1 Pseudoclavibacter sp.
GGGGGTGCTGGTGTGCCCGGAGGGGCGCGCCACGCCGGGCACAACTGCACAGTTTGCGAGGTGGGGTGGGCGAGCACCCGGGTCGCGTCAGGCGCCGCGCCTACGCGAGGTGCGCGCGGACCTCGTCGGACTCGTTGACCCAGCCCTTGCTGCGCGCGTAGCCGATCATGCCGTCGAACCCGGCGGTCCAGTCGTCGCCGCGGTCGCCGCGCGCCGCTGCACGAAGCACCTCGACCGGCAGCCAAGCGTGCTCGCCCTCGAGGCGCCCGAGCCCGCTCGCAGTCAGCGCTGCGTCGACCTGCTCTGGCGTCGCGCCGCCGGTCGCCACGTCGAGCGCCTTCAGGTTGTCGGCGTCGGCGACTTCGGCCGTGCCCTCGGCGGTGATGCGAATCTGCATTGGTGCTCCGTTCGACGTTGCGTTCGCGGCTCAGCGGCGAACCGCGCGATTCCGAGGGTATCTGGCACCGGATGCGGTCTGGTCGCGTTGGCGGCCGGGGTCCTGATGGCGATTCCCCGGGTCCCTGAGTCTGTTCCCCAGGGCCCTGATTCGGTTCCCCGGGTCCCTGAGTCTGTTCCCCCGGGCCCTGTGTTTGCCGAGGGGCCGGTCGCGTCGATGATTTATGAGTTTGTACTTCTATAGCACTGAATAGGCGTACGAACTCATAAATCTTTGCCCGCATCGGCGGACCTGGGGAGTGGCGGGGACGTGGTCAGGGAGTGGCGGGGACGTGGTCGGGGAGTGGCGGGGACGTGGTCGGGGAGCGGCGGGATGAGGCCGGGGAGTGGTGGGGACGTGGTCGGGGAGCGGCGGGATGAGGCCGGGGAGCGGCGGGGCGGGCTCAGGGAGCCGCGGAGGACGGGCTCAGGGAGCGGCGGAGGACGGTCTCAGGTGCGTCGGGGCCAAGCCCGGCCCGCTACCCGAACAGCTTCAGCGCGTTGATGAACGTCTGCACGACGCCGTATGCCAGCGGAACACCGACGATGATCCACGCGACGACCGCCGGAACGCGCGGCTTCGCGGCCGGACCGGCCGCGGGCGCGACGCCCGAGGATCCGGCGCCCACAGCATCCGGGCCATCGCCGGACGCACCGGACGCACCGGACGCACCGGATGCACCGGACGCCTCAGAACCACCCGAACCACCCGAACCATCAGAAGTCCCAGCCGCAGACGAGCCCCCGGCCCCCGTCGCCGCACGCACGACCTCGTGGTCGGCGTGGTGCTTCGACGCGACGGCCCGGATCAGCAGGTTGGCGACGAGCCCGACGGCGAGGATGCCGACCATCAGCAGCAGCGCCGGCTGGTAGTCGCCCGCGTGCAGGGTGCCCGGCTCGCCGCGCGCGTCAAGCACGCCGTTCACGATGAGCGGCCCAGCGATTCCCGCGGCCGACCACGCGGTGAGCAGGCGCCCGTGGATCGCGCCGACCTGGTATGTGCCGAACAGGTCGCGCAGGTAGGCGGGCGCGGTCGCGAACCCGCCGCCGTAGAAGCTGATGATCACGGCGGTCAGCAGGATGAACAGCACGACGGCCACAGATCCGGTGAACGCGAGCAGGAGGTACAGGGCGACGCCGCCGGCGAGGTACACGAGGTACATGTTCTTGCGTCCGATGAAGTCGGAGACGCTCGACCAGATGAATCGCCCGCCCATGTTGCACAGGCTCAGCAGTCCGACGAAGCCGGCGGCCGCCGTCGCGGTCACGGCGAACGAGCTGTCGCGGAAGAAGTCCTGAATCATCGGCGCCGCTTGCTCGAGGATGCCGATTCCGGCGGTCACGTTGCAGAACAGGGCGACCCACAAGAACCAGAACTGGGGCGTGCGGATCGCGCTGTTCGCCGACGTGTGCGAGGTCGTCACGAGCGGCTTGGCCTTGAGCTTCGATGGGTCGAAGCCCTTCGGCGCCCAGCCGGGCGCGGGCACTCGCACGATCCACGCGCCGAACAGCATGACGATGAGGTAGACGGCGCCCAGCGTGAGGAAGAGCTTCATGACCGCGTCGCCCGCGGCCACTCCGTCGTTCGTCGCGAACGCCGGGTCGAACACGCCGAGCAGCCACGACGACAGCGGGCTCGCGATCATCGCGCCGCCGCCGAAGCCCATGATCGCGAGACCTGTCGCGAGGCCCGGGCGGTCGGGGAACCACTTGATGAGCGTCGAGACGGGCGAGATGTAGCCGATCCCGAGGCCGATGCCGCCGATTCCGCCGTAGCCGAGGTATACGAGCCAGAGCTGGCCGGTCGCGATGCCGAGCGCGCCGACGAAGAAGCCGATGGCCCAGCAGATCGCCGCGACGATCATGGCGCGGCGGGGGCCGTAGCGGTCGACCCAGGTGCCGAACACGGCGGCAGACAGCCCGAGCATGACGATCGCGATCGAGAAGATGACTCCGATGGCCGTCTGGCTGGCCTCGAAGTGGTCGACGAGCGAGCTCTTGTAGACGCTCGTGGCGTACGCCTGGCCGATACAGAGGTGCACGGCGAGCGCGGCGGGCGGGATGAGCCACCGGTTGAACCCCGGTCCCGCGGTGATCGATTGCAGGGCGGCTGAGCGCTCCACGGTGATGACGGACACGCGACTCCTTCGACGCAACGGGCGTCGGGGCATCCGGCACCGGCGCATTGACCTGATGCGGCACGGGACGCGCGGGGAGCCCGGCGCCCCTCGCCGTCGGGTGAGACGCTAACAGTCTTTTGGTCGCTCGACCAAAGATCGCGATCGAGATCGCAATCGCGGCGCGGCGACCGGCCGATACATGCGGCGGCACCCCGCGGCAGTCCGACCCGGCCACGCCGCGGCAGACCGCAAAACGCGATGGGGCCCGGATGCTCCACTCGAGCATCCGGGCCCATCACGCCGACCGCGTGGTGCGGAACGCAGCGCCGCCGCCGCGCCGCCCTACGCGGCCTTGGTGATCTGCGACTGCTCGCGGATCATGCGCGCGATGTCGCTGCGCAGGTGCACGAAGTCGTCGAGCTCGCGCGTCGACACCTGGTCGCGCGGGGTCGGCAGGTCGATGTCGATCTTCGCGACGATCACCGACGGCGACTTCGACATGACGAGCACGTGGTCCGAGAGGTACACGCTCTCGTCGATGTCGTGGGTGACGAAGAGGATCGTCATGCCGAACCGGTCGCGCACGGTGAGCATGAGGTCTTCGAGCTCGGCGCGGGTCTGAGCGTCGACCGAGGCGAACGGCTCGTCCATGAGCATGATCTTCGGCCGGTAGGCGAGGGCGCGGGCGATCGCGACGCGCTGTTGCATGCCGCCAGACAACTGCCACGGGTACTTGCCGCCGGAGTTCTCGAGGCCGACGGCCTGCAGCACCTCGGCGATGCGCTGCTTGCGCTCGTCGGCCGACATCGCGCTCTTGTCGAGCACGAACGCGATGTTGCGCTCGACGGTGCGCCAGGGGAACAACGAACGGCTGTAGTCCTGGAACACGAGCGCGAGGTCGCGCGGCACGCCGTCGACGGGCTCACCTGCGAGCATGACCGACCCCTTGCTCGGCTTCATGAGGCCCGAGACGCAGCGCAGCAGCGTCGTCTTGCCCGACCCGGACGGCCCGACGATCGAGACGAACGAGCCCTCAGCGACCGAGAAGTCGATGTTGCCGACGGCGGTAAACGGCGACGCGCCGCCGTACGTGTGGCCGAGCCCCTCGATCGTGAGCAGGTCGGCGCCGGCCCCGGCCGGGGCTGCGGCGGCAGGAGTGGTGGTCATGAGAGTCCTTCCCTTGAGCCCGCGTGCCACTTGGTGGCGCGGGTCTCGATGGCGGCGAGGATGGTGTTGAGGAGATACCCGAGGATGCCGAGCACGAGGATGCCGGCCCACATGTCGAGGAAGTTGTAGGTGCGCTGCGCGTTGACGACGTTGTAGCCGAGGCCAGACGACGAGGTCATCTCGGCCACGACCATGACGATCAGGGCGATCGACAGGCTCACGCGCAGGCCCGCGAAGATCTTGGGCGCCGCGCTCGGCAACATGATGCCGAAGAACACCTTGAGGCGGCCGAACTCGAACACGCTTCCCGTGTCGAGGTGCAGCGACTCGACCGAGCGAACGCCGTCGATCGTGTTCAGCAGCACGGGCCACACGACGGCGAACGCGATGAGCGAGACCATCATGGTGTTGTCGATGCCGAGCAGGATGAAGAAGATCGGCAGCAGCGCGGGCGGCGGGATCGCTCGGGCGAAGTGGATGATCGGTTCGACGAAGTAGCCGAAGTTCTTGTACCGGCCGATGAGCAGCCCGAACAGCACGCCGGCGATGGCGCCGATCACCCAGCCGCCGAAGAGGCGTCCGAGGCTCGGGAGCAGGTCGGTTCCGACCCGGTCGGTGAGGAACAGGCTCGACGGGGGGCCCGAGAACCACACGTCGAGGAACCGAGTGAAGATCGCCGAGATCGGTGGGAAGAACGGCGAGCTGATGGCCCGGCCGACGAGCTCCCATACGGCGAAGAAGACGACGAGCACGAGCAGCGAGACGCCGAGCTTGGCGAGCCACTTCGGCACGCCGGCTGCCCCGCGCGAACGCGGGCCCTTCGGCCGCGTGAGGCCGACGATGGTGGTGCGAGGTTCGAGATCCTGTGTCATGTCGCCCCTACTTCCCGGTGTCCCGCAGCGCCGGCTGCCAGGCCAGGAATCGCCGCTCGATGAGCGCGAGCACGCCGTTGATCGCGAGCCCGAGCAGGCCCGAGATGATCGTGCCCGCGTAGACCAGGTCTGGCCGGTTGCCGGTCGAGCTGGCCTCGAGCAGCCAGCGGCCGAGCCCCTCCGACGCTCCGCCGAAGAACTCGGCGCTGACGGCGACGATGAGCGCGACCGACGCCGAGACGCGGATGCCCGTGAAGATGAACGGCAGGGCGCTCGGCAGCGAGACGTTCAGCAGCGTCGAGAGCCTGCCGCGCCCGAAGCTCTGGGCCGTGAGTTTCGCGACCGGGTCGACGTCGTGCATCCCGTAAATGGTGTTGAACAGGATCGGCCACGCGGCCGAGTAGATGATCAGCCCGACCTTCATCTCGAGGCCGTTGCCGAGCAGCACCATGGCGACCGGGATCAGCGCGACCGACGGGATCGGGCGCAGGAACTCGATGAGCGTGCGGCTGCCGGTGTAGGCGATCGCGGACGAGCCGAGCAGCAGGCCGATCGCCACGCTGACGATCGTGCAGACCGCGAGACCGATGGCCCAGGCCTGCATCGTCGAGAGGATCGCGACCCAGAACTCGCCGTCGAGGAGGAGTCCGAACATCGTGCCGAGCACGGTCGAGGTGGGTGGCAGGAACGTCGAGCTGACGATGCCGCTGCGCGACACGAGCTCGGCGATGACGAACAGGGCGACGACGCCGATGGCGCCGAACAGGATGGATTTGGTGCGCTCGCTCATCCCGGTGCGGCGGGGTTTCGCCGAGTCGGGCGCCGGCGCGGGCGCCGGGGCGGGGGCGGATGCTGTTGTTGCGGTCATATCGCCTTCTTGCGCGTTTGTGCGGTGGCGTTGATGCGATTCGGTCGTGTTCGGTGGCGGTGAGGCACCGGATGCCGCGGGCGGGCGGGTGCCGATGGTGCGGATGCGCGTGGCAGCGTCGTCCGCGCGTGGGGCGCTCGGCGCATCCGGGGCAGGACGAAGGCGCCGGCCGGGGTGCAGCGGTGCTGCACCGTCGAGCGTCGGCCGGCGCCCTGGCGCCCGGCGGCCCCTACTCGCCTTCGCCCGGCGGCGTCCAGGCGTACTGGGCGATGTCGTCGAGCGGCGCGTCGAGGAGCTCGTACTTGACCATCTCGTCCATCACGGTCTGTGCACCCTCGAGATCGGGTGTGCCGTCGGCGGTGTATGAGGCGTGCACGATCGTCTCCGCGAGCTCCGGCGTGAGCGTCGTGAAGGTCGGCAGGATATCGATGACGACCTGCGGGTCTTCGATCGCGAGGTCGGTCGCGCGGTCCATCGCGTCCTTGAACGCGGCGACGACGGCGGGGTTCTCGTCCGCGAAGCTCATCGACGTGTTCCAGTTGATGAGCGGCAGGGTCGACTGCAGGTCGTTGCAGGTCGAGGGGTAGAAGAGCGGCTCGAGGCCCTCTTCTGCGCCGATGGTGATGAAGGGCTCAGGCACGAAGCCGGCCGCGATGCGGCCCTGGCTCACGGCGGCGGCCGCGTCGGGGAACGCGACCTCGACGAGCTCGTAGTCGCTCGGCTCGAGGCCATAGGTGGCGAGGCAGTCGCGCAACTGGATCTCGGTCGCAGAGCCGAGAGTGTTGACCGAGACGGTCTCGCCGCGGAGGTCTTCCGGCTCGTTGATCGGCCCGTCGGACTGGACGAGCATGCCGTTGATGCCCTCCTTGCCCGCGTTCGTGCCCTCGCGAACGACCTGGATGTCGAAGCCCTGCGAGTTCGCGAGCAGCACGTTGGTCCACGTGGCGGCCGAGAAGTCGAGGTCGCCCGAGACGAGCTGCGTCATGCCGACGGCGCCGCCCGCGATGATCTCGATCGTGACGTCGAGTCCCGCCTCTTCGAAGTACCCCTCCTGCTCCGCGATATAGAGCGGCGCGTAGTCGCCGGCAGGCAGTGTTCCGACCGTGATCTCGACCGGGTTCGCCGGGTCGAGCGTCTGGTCGGCGCCGCCGCCGCCTCCGCCGGAACAGCCGGCGACGAGGCCGACGATGGCTACTGCGGCGGCGGTTGCCCCGGCGCGCTTGCGAGTGAACGACATGGTGTCCCCAAAACTCTGCGTTGAGATGGCGTTGTCGGTGCTTCGGCCTTGATGCACCGTCTGTGAGCGGAGCCACGAGGGCCCGCACGGCGTATCAGGCTACCTGAATTTGGGGATCGCAAAAGGGCCGTCACGCAATCGTGACGGCTGAAGAATCTTCGGTTGTCAGTGACCGCGCGCCATCATCCAGGACTTGGCGCCGGTGATCTTCGCGTCGAGCACGATCGGTCGCTCGCGCGGTCCCTCGAGCCACTCGTGCAGCGGCCCGAGATCGTCGAGGCTGCGCACCGTCGTTGCCTCGCATCCGTAGCCCCGCGCGATCGCCGCGATGTCGGTGTCGGGAAAGCGCACGATGTCGTGCCGGTCGATGTCGTCCTCGAACAGGTGCACCTCGGCGCCGTACGCGGCGTCGTTGAAGACGACGATCACCATGCCGATCCCGAGGCGAACAGCGGTCTCGAGCTCGACGCCGGTCATGAGGATCGAGCCGTCGCCTGTGCCGAGCACCGGCAGGCGTTCCGGCTGCGCGACAGCCGCGCCGATCGCGCTCGCGAGGCCGAGGCCGATCGACTGGAACGCGAACGGCAGCACGTACCCGCGCTCGTCCGGCACGCGCAGGTGCGCGCCCGCGAAGCAGTTGACGTTGCCGCCATCGGTCGCGACGACGCGCTCGAGCGGCAGCACCCGGTCGAGTTCGTTGATCAGCTCGACGGGGTCGACGTGCCCGTCGACGCGCTCGGGCGTGTGCGGTTGATCGCTCCAGTAGCGCGCGGCCGCGACCCGCTCGAGCATCTCGGGGGTGCGGTAGCGCGGCCGATCGTCGGTCGAACACGCGCCGCGCACGCGCATCCCCGCGACCATCGCCTCGGCGACCGCTGCGGCGTCGCCGAGCACGGCGAGGTCGACGGGGCGGTGCAGCCCGAACGCTCGGGGCCGGTCGTCGATCTGCACGATCTTCGCGCGAGAGAGCAGGTCGCCGCCGCGGGTGGTCCAGGTCGTGAGGGCGGCGCCGAACACCACGATGAGGTCGGCGTCGCGAATCAGGTCTGCGGCGGGCTCGGTCGCGAACCCGCCCATGATGTCGAGGGCCCAGTCGTCGCCGACGAACAGGCCGCGGGCCGTCGCCGAGGTCGTGAGCAGGGCACCGGATGCGGCGGCGAGCGTTCGCAGCTGCGGCCCGGCCGCGCGGCCGCCCCTGCCCGCCACGATGACGGGCCGCTCGGCGGCGGCGAGCAGGTCGACGGCGGCGTCGACCTCTGGCACCTCGAGCACGGGGTACGTCGCGAGCTCGGGGATCGGCGCCTCGGCCGCCGCCTGCTGCTCCTGCACGTCGACCGGCAGCGAGAGCACGACGGTCGCCCGCTCGTGCAGCGCCGTGCGATAGGCCTGCGCCGTGACGCTGACCGCATCGGAGGCACGATCGACGCGCATCGGGATCGCGCGCAGAGCCGCGGCAGACGCATCCTGATCGATATCGAAGTTCGACGTGCGGTCGCCGATCGCCGTGTCGCCCGCGATGACCACCATCGGCGTGTGGCTCTTCGCCGCCTCGGCGATGCCGGTGAGCGCGTTCGTCAGACCGCACCCCTGATGCAGGCTGAGGACCGAGACGGTGTCGGTCGTGCGAGCGTAGGCGTCGGCCATGCAGGCGGCGCCCATCTCGTGGCGGGCCGCCGTGAACGGCACGCCGTGCTCGACGAGCGCGTTGGTGACGGCGAAATTGCCGCTGCCGACCACCCCGAAGGCGCGCTTCACGCCGAGGGATGCGAGGGTGCGACCGATCGCGTCGGCGACGGTAGTGCGAGTCGACGTCATTGTGCCTCCGTGGTTGTGGTTATGTTCCGGGGATCATGTCGGGCTCGATGTCGCTGATCGTGGCGGCGCCGAGCAATGCCATCGTGCGCTCGAGCTCGGTGACGAGCAGCTCGACGGCGCGGTCGACGCCGGCCTGGCCGCCTGCCATGAGGCCGTACATGATCGGGCGGCCGACGAGCACGGCGTCGGCGCCGAGGGCCATGGCTCCTGCGACGTGCGCGCCGGTGCGAACTCCGCCGTCGACGAGCACGAGCGCGTCGTCACCCACCGCCGCGCGCACGCCGGGAAGCGCCGTGGCCGTCGCCTGCGACTGCTCGAGTTGTCGGCCTCCGTGGTTCGACACGACGACGCCGTCGGCGCCCGCGTCGACGGCCCGTCGCGCGTCGCGCGGGTCGAGCACGCCCTTGACGAGCAGGGGCCCCGGCCAGAACTCGCGCAGCCACTCGAGTTCGGCGAAGGTCGCCGACGGGTCGAGGGTGCGGTTGGTCTGCTCGACGAAGTTGCCGTCGCCCGTCGTGTCGGTGAGGGCGTAGCGGATCGGCTCGTGCGTGAGCGTGCGCCAGGCCCACGCGGGTTTCGCCGCGACGTGCATGGCAGAGCGCAGCGGCATGCTCGGCGGGAACCCGAGGCCATGCCGCACGTCGCGCAGCCGATTGCCCGCGACGGGAACGTCGAGCGTGAACACCAGCGCCCGGAACCCGGCGTCGGCCGCCCGCTGCACCACGGCGCGCGAGGCGTCGCGGTCGCGCCACAGGTACAGCTGCATCCACCGGTCTGCCTCAGGCACGTGCCGCGCGAGTTGCTCGGGGGACACCGATGCCATCGTCGACAGCACTGTCGGAATGCCGAAGCGGGCCGCCGCGCGGGCGAGCGCGATCTCGCCGAGCGGATGCGCCGCTCGCGCCAGTCCGATCGGCGCGAGCGCGACCGGCGCGGCCACCCGCTGGCCGAGCAGGGTCGTCGAGGTGTCGACGTTCGCGACGTCGCGCAGCACGCGGGGCACGAACTCGAGCTCGTTGAACGCCGCCCGGTTGCGTCGGACGACGCCCTCGTCGCCGGAGCCGCCGTCGACGAAGTCGAAGATCGGCCTCGGCGTGCGGGCCCTGGCGATGCGGCGAAGGTCGTCGACGTCGTGGGCGCGCGCCATCCGTTCGACCGGCGTCGTCGCCTGCCCCTCGAACCGCACCATCGACAGGGCCTCGCCGATCGATGGGAGGGCGCGCCGGCCGAGGGGCGACGCGGCTCCTCGGAAGCCGTCGCGCGCGTCGTCGCTTGGTCGCTTACTCGCCGCCATGTCGCGCCCCGTACTTGCCGTGGAGTTGACGGCCCCACTGCGGCCGGAACGTCGCGAGCCCGACGTCACCCATTCGGTTGCCTCGCAGCATCCGGCACTGCAGCATCCGGTCGCCCAGAACTCTCGCCGCTGCCGTGCGTGCCCGCATCCTCGACCGGCGTCTCGACGAGCCGCACCAGGTCGCCGAGCGTGCGGAGCACTGGCACCGCCATGCCGTGCGCGTCGGCGTGCGCGCAGACGGCGCCCGCGATCGCATCGATCTCGGTGCGGCGGTGCGCTCGGATGTCTTGCAGCATCGAGGCCTCGTGGTGGCGGTGCTGCTCGAGCGCGTCGAGGGCGGTCGCGTGGATGCGAGCGGCATCGACGGCGACGCCGGATGCGACGGCCGTCGCGGCCACTTCATCGATGATCGCGGCCGCGAGCCGGCGGCCCGGTCCGTTGTCGATGCCGCCGTTCGCGCGCCCGGTGACGGCGCCGATCGTATTGAGCGCGGCGTTGAACGCGACCTTCTCCCAGATCGCGACGTCGATATCGGCGGTCGTCGCGGCCTCGGCCTCGAAGCCCGCAGCCGTGAGCATGGCGACCGCGCTCGCCGCTGCGGCGACGCTCTCGGGAGTCTCGCGCATCGGGCCGAGCGCGAGGTGTGCCGATCCGTGCGTGCGCACCTCGGTCGCGCCTGCGAGATCGGCCGGGAGTGCGGCCATGCCCGTGAGGACGCGCTCGGGCGGGAAGGTCTCGGCGATCGCCTCCGGATTGCCGAGGCCGTTCTGCAGCGTGAGCACGATCGTTCCGGCTCTCGCCAGGTGCGCGATCGACGCGGCGGCGGCGCGCGTGTGCATGCTCTTGGTGAAGACGAGGGCGAGGTCGGGGGCAGTCGTGATGGTTCGGCCGGTGATGGCATCGGCGTTGGTGTCCCTGCCGGGATCGGTGCCGGGAACACTGCCGGTGCTTGCGGCGGAGCCCTCGCCGGTGCCGAGCTCCGCTGCCGTCGCGGTGCCGACCGTGACCGTGCGGGTTCCGCGGTCGTCGACGAGGCGGATCCCCTCGGCCGCGATCGCGTCGAGCCGCGCCAGATCG
>JBQDJW010000038.1:0-10527 GCA_052086425.1 Pseudoclavibacter sp.
GACCTCTTGGTGCGTGAGCACCGTCGCGTCGGTGATCGGGATGCGGTACCGGATCGACCAGTCCGCGATCAGCCGCGCGAGATTGTCGAACGTCTTTGCGCTGACCGTGTAGTTCGGCGCGAGGCGGTCGTTGATGGTCTCCGTGCTGATGCCGTGGCGTTCCCACGGCTGTGACCCGAGCGACCATGACGAGTACGCCTCGTCGACGACGCCCACGATCCAGTCGCCGCACACGGTGTGCGCGGACACCTCGCGCGAACCGCTCGTCATCATGCCCACGACCGAATCGACCGACGTCGACACGGCGTGATGCAGGAAGAAATAGCGCATCTGGGCGCCGTTGCGCGGCGACCGCTGCATCGACGGGCGAACCTCACGCGCGAGTGGCGTGTAGCCCATTTGGTCCCCTCTCCTGGGAATGACGAAGCGCCCCGACCGACCGATGCGGGGCGCATGAAGTCGCCTATATTGACGTCGTGGAATGGGACGTGATTCTTGAGTGGCTCAATAGCTGGGGCGCAGTCGCCCTGACGGCCATCGCGACCGCAGCGGCGGTCTACTCCGGCGTCGTCGCCCACCAGGCTCGGCGCGACGCCGCGTTCCGGAAATCATGGACCGTCAATCCACATCACGAGCTCGTCGACTTGAGAGCCGCCGACAACGAGTTCTGCGACTTCACGTTGCAGAACCACACCAGGGACCATGCAACCGTGCGCCGAATCCTGACCGCCGAGCACTCCGACCTGCTGAGCGGTCAGTCGCCACTGGAGGTGGGACGAGACGAGTCCGTGACGATTAAGGCGATGCAGAGACGTCGAGAACCGCTCCGTGTCGTGTGGACCCGCCCCAACAGCAGTCGCCGCGAGTACACGTACGTGCACCGTTCCCGCCAGATCAACATGCGGGAACGGTTGCGACGCGCGTGGCACGGTTTCCTCGCGAGCAACCGCCCGTTCTGACGGCACGTGCGGCGATGCCCCCGGGCTGGCGCTACCGGCCGACTGGCCAGGACGTGGAGAACGAGACCCAGTTCACGCCGGACGGGACCTGCACGCGAGTCATCCCGCCCGTCTCCACGAACCCGGTGGTCTGTTGCCCGCCCGCGAGCACTGCGAACGGGATCGACTGGAACGAGGGCCGCTGTGGCGCACTAGTGACCTGCCCGATGAGTTCCAGTGCAGCCGACGGCGCTACGGGCGACCGCACCGCGTAACCACGCAGATACGTGGTGCCGCCAGACGAGAACACCGTCACCGACGTCGGGGACCCTTTCCACGCACCTCCCTGGTTCCAACCGGACATCGACGTTAGGGACGAGTCAAGGCCGTGCAGGCCCTGGATGATGTGGTCAGCGAAAACCTGGTATCCGGCAGCGTTCGGGTGCGCCTCGTCGGCCTCCATCAGTGCGGGCCGGCCGTAGAGCCATTCCCAGCCGTGCCAGATGACTTCCCAGCCGGCCCGCATCGCGGCCTGCCGCATCCGCATCGACACGTCAATGATCGTCGGACGTACCGGGATGTGCCGCCATAGTCCGGGGACTGTGATGAGTCGCGCGTTCGGGAATGCCGACTTGAGTCGCTCATACACGTAGTCCGCTTCGGCGCCGATATCGACGTTCTCGTTGATCGCGTCCACGCCGCCCCCGGCGACAAACACATAGCCGACGCGGTCACGCAGACCGGACTTGGAGCCGCCCACGAAGTCCGAGTAAACGTTGTCCGCCTGAGCGCGCCAACGCCAGTTCTCCTGGCCCGTCATGAACCCAGTGCCGCCGATCGCGTAGTTCTCTTCGGTCCACCCGAAATGAGCACACACCATCGTCGTCCACGTATTCCGGACGACGTTCGAGGCGCCAACGAACACCGCGATGTCACGCTCCGGTCGCACGGCCGCCTCGAACGCCGACAATCCTGCGGGCGTGACGGCGCGGTTCGCGAGCGTGCCCGTCACCGCCTCGCCCGTTGTCGCGAGCTCGACCACACCGGCGAGCGTCGTCGACGCAGTAGGCGGCGCCGGAGCGAGCGCGGCAATCGATTGCGCGGTGCGAAGCGGCGTCATGACCTGAATGTGGTCCGTCCCGGCCTCGGCAGCCGCGACCGTCGCGCGATTCAGACGGTCAGCCGAGAGCGTGCCCGACGTGAGGTCTGCCGTCGAGTGCGTGTGCCCTACGTCCGACTTGCCGTCGACCTGGGTCTGCATCGACTGAATCACCCCGACCATGGCCTGGTCTGACGCCTGGATGCGCCGCGACGACCAGCCCGTCTCCGACGAGACCACGTCATCGTCAAATGCGGCAGTCGCCGATCCCGTGTCGCCCCGCGGCACGCCCAGCTCAAGCGTGAAATTGGGCGCCGTACCCGAGACCGTCGCGGTGGCCTGCGCCCCAGCCGGAAGCGTCGTCACCTGCACATCCATCTGCGCCGGCGGACCAACCTCGCCCTGCACACCCTCGGGGACGCCGATGGTGAGCGTGCGCGTCGGCCACGCGCCTCCGAACTCCGCGGTTGGCTCGTCGCCCGGCGCGACCGCAACGGCCTCTGCCACGAGCTCCGGCCCCGTCGGGAGCCCAATTGTCAGCGCGTAGTCGCCCGGCGTGCCCGTCACCGCGAGCGTCGGCTCCGCGCCCGGAGCAAGCGCCGTCACCGTGAAATCCAGATCGGACGCCGGACCCTGCGGGCCCCGCACCGACCCGACCACGACGTCGGCCTCCTGCAGCATGTTCCCGTCCATGAGATCGACCACAAGGTCGTCACCCACGACGCGGGGATTCGTGATGCCGAGCCCCTTGAGGTCCGCGATCGTCATCCAGGCCATGTGTCAGCTCCACATCTTGAGTTCGCCAGTCGTGGTGTCGAGCCACCATCTGGCGCGGTCGGTCGGGGGTGTCTCGTTGACCCACACGAAGGCCGGGGACAGCGGCGTTGAGGGGAGGCCGTCGAGCGTCCACGCGCCAGGGGGGAGAAATATCTCCCGGGCGAGCTCGTAGCGCTCCCGCGCGCTGCCGCCGCCCACCTCGATGGCGAGGCGGTAGTGCGATCCCTCGGGCATGGCGTCCGTGTCGGCGAGCTCCACCGCCCAGTCGCCCGACGACGCTGGCTTGACGCGGACCGGGCCGCGCGTGAGCACGGTGCCCGTGTGCGTCGAAACCTCCGACAGCGAGAACAGGAGAACGGGGTCTTGGCCGGCGAACCGGTCGAAGCCTGGATCGGCAAGTGAGCCGGTCAGAGTGGTCATGGTGCCTCCGAGGTCATCCGCCGCTGTTGATGAGTAGGTAGTTCACGTCTGACCGGAGCGCGGCGATGAGCGCCCGGTGGTCGGTGATCCCGTTCAGCGCGCCGATTGCGTTCGAGTTCGCGGTGTTTGCCGTGCTTTGCGCGCTAGCGGCGTTCGAGATTGCGGTGCTTGCTCGCGAGTAGGCGGCGTCGGCTCGTGCGTGGGCCGCGTCGGCTCGTGCGTGGGCCGCGTTGGCGCGGCTGTGCGCATTGGCTGCCGCGGTTTGCGCCGCCGAGCCGATCGAGTGGGCCGCGTTGGCGACGTTCGACACGGCGGTGATCCAGTTCGACACGTCGCCGCCGGGTTGAAGCCGGTTGTTGACGTTGCTGATTCGCGATGAGAGCCCGTTCGCGACGCCCTCGATCGACTGGGTGCCCCCTTGGTAGGGCATGTGGAATCCGGACGGCGTTGCCGCGTACGCCCCTGCCTGTACACGCCCGCCAGTTCCCACGCGCATCGTTCCGCGCAGCGTGGAATGGTTCTGTGGCGTCGCAGTAGCGAGCGTGTGCACGATCTCGACGAGCTCATCGATCGCTCGTTCCGCGTCTGCGAGGCTGTTGATGCGGGGCACGTCACACCTCCTGCAGCTCGAGCTTGTAGATGTCCGTGTGATCGCCGGTCATTCCGACGACGCGATAGCGGCGCGGAGCGGGGTCGATCATCGGGTCGTCGGTGATGGCGAGGTTCAGGACGTCCATGAGCATCTGCGTCGGCCACAGTCGATTGGCTCGGAGGGTCAGTTGGACTTCGAACGTGGGGCGCTCGTAGGTGTTTCTCATCTGTGCCGCGTACGCGTCCAAGTCGCTCTGCTTGGCGAGGTTCTTTTTGAAGAACACGCGATCCAGGTGCGGACCCCTGTAGGGGTTTGTGGAGCGTTGTCCCGCGATACCGACGAGCATGTCCTCGTCCGAACCTTCGCCGGCAACGATGACGCCCGTTAGCTGCTCGGAGGCGTCTTCCGTCCACTGCACATCGACAAAGTCAGGATCAGCAGGAGCGACGAACGACTGTTCGGACGGCGAGTCCCTTCCCAGCCGAGGAGTCCACGCCAACGAGCGATCAGGTAGCCGCGTTGGGTAGAGTTCGAGCCAGACCGCATCTGACTTAGCGATCTGATCGTTCACGATCCTGTCGACGGTGCGCAGTTCGTGGTTCCACACGTCGAGCCGAACGCTTCCGGACTCGACGTACGACTCTTGGAACGGAAGTGCCCAGCGGGGGTCGCTATCGCTCTCGAACGCTCGGGTCAGTGCGTGGTAGATGGTCGACGGCTCATCGAGGTCATAGATTCGGAACGGCTGCAGCCCGTATCCCCAGATGCCGTGCGGTAGACGGCGGCTAGTGATCTCGAATGCGTCCAGACACGTGACCTGCACCGCGTGCTCGCCGACACGGGAGCGACGCACAATCGGCGTGAGCGTGACGGCGGCCCCGTGGAACGTCTGCACGATGCTGTTCGTCCACGGCTCCGTCAGGTCGCGAACCTCGCCGCGGGAGAGGCCGGAAACGTCGAGGATGAAGTCGGCAGACGAGCCTGCCGAGACGCGGCGCGCCCAGGACGACTCGGTCACGTGCGCGACGGCTCGCTCTCGCCCGGTGATCGTCTCCACGTACGCGTACTGCCACACGTGGCACCTCCCTTTACATGTAGGTGTCGGCGAACTCGACCCGCTCGACGACCCCCGTGCCCTGGATGGGCTCGATGCGGATCGTGTGGTCCCCGCCACCGGGCAGGTGGAACGGGCGGCCCGAGTGGATCGGGTTTGGGACGAGTCCGCCGGCCTTCGAACCGGCGCGGACATAACCCGAGGAGGCGTAGACCGCCTGCCGCTGGTTCGCGCCGATCGCGTTCAGCCGGAGGTAGCCACGTTCGGTGCCGTTCTTGTCGAGGAGGCGGAGCCCGCATCCCTGTGGCATCGCCACGGCCGCCCGAACCGTCACGATCAGTTCGGCCGGCCACTGGCCGCGTTGCGCAATGACCATCGACGAGCTCGTGCCGGTCACGTCATGCTCCTCGCCGAACCGACGAGGGTTGTCCGCGACGAAATGCGCCTGGAAGTCGGCGAAGTAGGGCGCGTCGCGGTGCAGGATGGTGACCTCTGAGGCGCGCGCCCGCGCCCATTGCGTCTGCCCGCCCTCGCGTACCGCGAAGACCTCTTCCCGCGTGGGGTCGGCGAATGCGGCCGTGAGCCGGTCGAGGTGGTGGTTCATCATTTCCGGCGTGCGCCCGTAGGCGTAGCCGACGACCGTGAACGCCCGCCCGCCCGGCCAGATCGACTCCGATACGGTGCCGACCCGGCCGGACCGGGCACGTTCCTGACGTTGTCCGCCCGGCCGGCCGCGCCACCCTTCGAGGCTCGTCATGTTGAGGCCCTCGCGGGGCCCCGTCACGCGGGAACCGTCGAAGGTGAGGTGCTGGGTGTAGGCGATCGTGCCGCCTGCTGTCGTGGTCATAGTGCCCTCTTGAGTCGCCACAGGATGGAGTTGCCGACGTGGTCGGCGCCCGCGCCGTCGAGCGGCTCTGTCGTGGTGAGGTTCACGGTGAGGTTCACGGTGGTGCCCGCCGGCGCAGACTCGGCGGCCGTACCGTTCCCGGCGCCGCCGAGCGGTACCGGAGTGGCACGGTCACGTCCCGCTTCCACGACAGACATGCCGAGCCGTTCGGCCGCCTCCGCGAGGATGCGGCGGTTTCGCACCTCCTCGCCAGGCTTGCCCGAGATGTACGCCTCCCACTGCGTTTCCGGCTCCGCGAACTTGTGGATGCCGCCGGTGCGGCCCGCGTAGATACCCGGCAGGAATCCGCCGTTCGCGAACGCCTGCACAACCCCTGACGTGTGATCGAACAGGTTGCCGCGCGCGGACGCTGGCGGCGACCACACAGCACGATTGCCGCCACCGCCGCCGAAGACCTCTTCATAGATGGTGGTGACCGTGGTGACGATGCTGCGAGGAATCTGCCCCAGTCGTTCCATGACCGTCCCGGCGCCCGACTCGGTCGTCGACACGTGCACGTCCGGCACGCCCTCCGCCTGGTCGGAGAGGCCCGCGATCTGCAGGGTCACGTTCCCGGCGCCATCCTCGCCAAAGACGAGCGTGATGCCGGTGCCGTCGAGTGACGCGGCCGAGCTGCCGACCCCGTCGATGTCGGACTCGGCATTTTCCACGCCCGTCGTGCCGACGTCCACGTTCGACTCGCGGTCTTCGGCGAGCGCGTCGAGCGTCTGCCCGACGTGCTCCGCGTCCGGCGCGGTAACTCCGAACGAGACGATCGTGCCGTCGCTGTCCTTGACCTCGGTGATCTTGTAGCCGAGGTCCTCGAGCGCGGCACGGGCGTCGTCCGTGAGGGCGTCGACGCCGACCGTGATCGTGGTCTCGCCCGTGCCGAATCCTCCGAGGAGGGTTTCGAGCTCGGCGTTGACGTCGTCCGTGTTCGCCGCGAGGACGACGTTGATCTGACGTTCCGTGTCGAGCTGCGCGAGCGCCGCGTCCAGGGTCTCCGCGTCCGGCGCTTCGACGTCGAACGTCACCGTGCCGTCTTCGTTCTCGACCTCCGTGACCTTGAGACCAAGGTCTTCCAGGTCCGCGATCGCGTCGTCGGTGAGTGCGCCGACCGAGACGGTCGTTTCCCCGTCGGGCAGCTCGTTGAGCTTGTTGACGATGTCGGTGATCTGCAGAGCGGCAGCGTCCGCGCCCGGCGTGACAAGAGCCATCGCAACGGTCTCGGGAATGCCGAGATACTCGGCGACGAGACCCGCGATCTGCGTCTGCGTGAGCCCTGCTTCCTCTCCGATCGTTGCCAGCTCGTTGGCGTACGGCTGCATGGCAGCGAGGGAGGCGTCGTAGGCGCCTGCCTCGTCGCCCATGGCGATCGCCTGGTCGTGCGCCGCGATGCCAGCGAGCCGCATCTGTTCGCCGATGTCGTACAGCGACGTCGCGAATGCGGAGCCCGCCTCGGTCGATGTGTCGATCTGGCCGGCCGAGTTGACGAGACCCGCACCGAATCCGTCGGTTGCCTCGTTGGCGGCCTCGAACGCGGACGCGATGTCGTTCGTCGCCTGCTGCAGCGCGGCGGCCGACTCGGCCGCGGACCGGCCGCCGCCGTTCAGGATGTCGATGAGGTCGTTCAGAGCTGCGAGCCGCTCGGACGCGTCACGAGACGCATCCGACACGACGCCGAGCGCTGCCTCGAGACGGTACATGTCGACGGCGGCCTGCCCGCCGGTCGCGTTCGCCTCTTCGAGCGCGGAAGTGTACTGCTCCCACTGCCACTGGGCGAGGTCGACGATTGCCTGCTGTTCCTGCAGCGCGTCGAGCATGTCGCCGTTCACGCCGCTGATGTTCGAGATGTCCTGCATCGTTCCCTGCAGGAACTCGAGACCCATGCCCGACTCGTGCGCCGCCTCCGTGACGAGGGCGAGGGCTTCCGCGTCGTTGTGCGCGGCGAGCACGAGGTCTTCGAGCGTGACACCGAGCGAGTCCGCGGCCATCTCGAACTGAGTGACCTTGCTCGCGTCCATGCCAGAAACTGCAAGCTCCGCGAGCTTGCTTTCGAGCTCAGCCGTAGCCTCCGCGCCTTCGAGGGCCGCATCGACGAAGTCGCTGAGCGCGACGCCCGTCTCCTCGAGACGCGCGGCGACACCGTCAGCGATAAGTGAGTCGATGACCTGCACACGCGACGCCTCGGTCGCGGCACCCGTGACCTCGTCAAGCGTGCCACGGAGCTGCTGCGCGGCCGCATTGTGCTCCTGCACCTTCGCCTCGGCATCGGCGTTCGCCATCGCGAACGCAGCCACCGCGGTCGCGGCGATGGTGAGCGCGATGCCGATCGGGTTCGACATGAACGCCGTCTTGATCGCGTTGCCGAGGCCAGTGACGGCGCCCGCTGCCGTGCGCATAGCGCCAGACGCGATTGACGACGCCGCGGCCGTGGCAGCGCCCCATCGGCCGATCTGCTGGCCGCCCATCGACGCGAGCGCAGTCTGCACGCGCATCGTGTCGCCGAACGTGCGGACGGCTCGCGATGCGATCGTGGTGCCCTGCACGAGCCCGGCCCAGATCGATGCGCCCATGTTGGTGCGCATGGCCGACCCGAACAGCAGCAGAGCGGTCCCAGCTGCGAGGAGTGGCGTGGGGAGGCCACTGATCGCGTTCGCGCCAGTCTCGATCGCCGGAGTGAGGGCGATTAGCACTTCGGCGGCAGCTTCGAGCGCGACCGTGAACACGGAACCCATGAGCGTCGCGACACGGAGCGCTGCCGGCACGAGCGGGGCGAGCGCCGACACGACCCCGCCGATCGCTTCACGCGCGCGCGGCGACGCGGCGACGGCGGCGAGGAGGCCGGCCGCGATCGGGTTGATTGCGATGCCGACGCGCTGCAGCAGCGGCGACGCGCCCACGGCGGCGATGCCGGCGAGCCCACCGGCCACGGCCGGCGCGAGCGTCGAGACGCGAGCAAGCGCAGACTCGAGGTCGGAAATGTCCCAACCGGAGATCGAGAGGCGCGCGTCCGCGAGGAACTGCGAGAACGCCTGGATCGCGGGGTTCGCCTTCGCGAGCATGAAGTCCGCGAACGGTGCTGCGTGGCCCTGGAGGGCGCGCAGCACGTCGGCGACCTGATTGCCCCAGGTGACGGCGAGGCCGCCGCCCTGCGGGTCGATGAACGGTTCGGCGAGAGCCGAGCCGATGTCGCGCGATGCCGCCTTGACGCGGTCTGCGGCGCCGTCCATCTGCTGCTTGATGCCGTCAGTGGTGCCCGCGAAACGTGCCTGCATGCCCTCCATGAGGGCGTCGAGACCTGCGAGGGCTTCCTCGCCACGGAGCGGGTTCCCGAAGATCGAGTCCCGCACTTCCTGCTCGGACTGACCCGTGGCCTCCGCGATGAGGGCAGCGGCGTTGATGCCGGCGTTGCCGAGCTCGGTGAGGTCGGCCTGCGTGAACGCGGCGGACGAGCGAATCTTCGCGATGCTCGTCGTGATCTGCGAGATTTGCTGGTCGCTGCCGCCGATACCGGCGACTGCGTTTTGGATGCCGTCGAGGTAGGGGATGACCTTTTCGGCTTCCACGCCGAACGCGAGGAGCTGCTGCTGCGCCTGGATGAACGTCTCGCGGCCGAACGGGCTGTTCGACGTGAAGTCGTTGAGGCGCTGCATCTGCCCCTGCGCGGCCTCCGCATCGCCCATGAGCGTGGTGAGTGCGACGTTCGCGTTCTGCTGCAACCGGTTGTACGACAGGCCCGTGGCCAGCACGGACGCGCCGAACGCGGTCACTGCGGCCGACGCGGTCGTAACCATCGTGCTGACGGCACCGAACGCGGACGACATGGCAGACCGCATCCGACCCGCCGCCGACACCTGCCGGTCGATGCCCTGCCCGACCTGGCCGAGGGCTCGATTCACTGCCTCTGCACCCTCGGCACGGATTCGGACTGCGAGGTCACCTACGATCACGACGACGCACCCCTTTCACTGTTGATTCGACCGCCGAGGCGGGTGGAAGGGTCGGTCGCGATGTCGGTGATGCGCGCGAGCATCCACCCCCAGGTGCGGCACCACACGGCCTCGTCTTCGGTGTCGACGCCGAAGCGTTCATGCAGGTCGAGGGCGGTCGCCCGGTACCAATGCGTGAAGGCAGCGGCGAGGATTTGCCGCATCGACAGTGCTGGGGCCTTCGGGGCGTCGTCGGCGTCGGCCTTCTTGCCTAGCCCTTGGATTTGCTCGCGAAAGTCGGCGGGATACTCGTACCAGTCGTAGAGGCCGGTGACAGGGTCGCGGTCGCCGCGGCCCCATTGCTCGACATCAGCTGCGCTGATCTCCCGATCGGCGTGAGCCAGGAGTCGAGTGCTTTTCCCACACCCTCCTCCGATACCTGCTTCGCGATGCGGATGCCGCCGCCCTCGACCTGCCACAGGAAGGCCGCCATGATGACCTCGTTCGCTTCCTCCGAGCGGAGGGCGGAGACGGTGTCGTAGTGGTCGGCGAGGACGGTCTTCGCCCAGTCGTCGAGCTTCGGGCCGGCCTCGTCGGGGACGGACGTGACGGCGTCGAAATACTGCGCCGAGAGCTGCGCGCCGACGGCGGCCGTGACGGGCTTGAACTTGAACTCGAGGGCGTCGTCCTCGGCGGGGTCGCCGATCGTGACGACGAGAGTTCGGGAGCGCTGCTCAACCTGCATGGTGTGTTCGTTCCTCCGTGTTGATGGGTGAGAACGCCGAACGCCCGCCACGGTGATCGTGTGGCGGGCGTTCAGCGAGGATGC
>JBQDJW010000039.1:0-10198 GCA_052086425.1 Pseudoclavibacter sp.
CCCTGCATTCCCTGCTGGTCCGGCCGACCCTGCGCGCCGGGCGTGCCCGTCGTCGCCCGCTGCCCCGATTGCCCAGGTCGCGACGGCTCGTTCTGAGTATGGGAGGCCGACTCGCGCTCGCGTTTCTCGGCGATCTGGCGCGCGGCGTCCTGCTCGAGCAGTCTTCGTTCGCGGCGCGTGCGCGGACCCTGCGATCCGGTCGCGTGCAGCGGCAGCAGAATGCCCGCGGTCGAGAGATCGCCCGTCGCGTTCATCGAGGCGAGGGCAGCGCCGTACGCGCCCTCTTCGCGCCGCTCGACGTCCGGGTTGATCGGCTCGTTCGCCTGGCGCTGCTGCGTCGACCCGAGCCACGCCGACCATGCGTCGTCACGCGCCTGCCGTTCGTGGTGGTCGGGGCGCGCCGCGCCTGCGGGCGAATCCGCGGGCCGCGCCCGGGCGGGCAATGCGTCGTCCTCGTCGTTCTGCCCGAATGTCCACTCCACGTCGCGCCGCGGACCGCGTGGACCGCGCGGGGCGCCGGGAGCGCCGCCTGCCGGCACGGGCGCGAGCTCGCCGTCGCGACCGTCGCGCGAGTCACGACCGAGGCCGCCCTCGTCGTCGCCCTCGAATCGCCACGCGTCGTCTGGCCACGCCGACCGCGCGTCGCCGGCCTCGCCGCTGCCGGCCCCATCGTCGCCGCGCCCCGGGGCACCGGACGGAAGGGGAGCATCCGGGCCATGATCGTCGCCGGGCCCGTCGCGCCCGCCGTCCCCGAGACCACCGAAACCGTCTGCATCGCCTGCGCCCGAGCGCGCGCCGGCCCCGCCGTCGCCGGACCGTGCCGGCACAAGGTCGACGATGCGCCCGAGCCCGACGCGCCGCAGAACGGGGTCGAGGCCGTCGCGCAGCTCGGGCGACCGCATCACGAACATGATGCCGAGATAGATGACGCCCATGACGAGGCCGCCGATCGCGCACGCGAGCAACGCTTGCGCAATGCCGCTGCGGGCGAAGCCGTCGTCGACGTAGGCGCCGAGCAGCCACATGAGCCCGAACCCGATGAGTGCCGCGATGACCGCGCCGACCGCGAATCGCACGTACGAGCGCACGATGCGCCGCGTGTCGAGGTGGCCGACGCGCAGTCGCAACATGACGAGCAGCACCACGAGCCGCACGATCGACACGGCCGACTGCGACAGCGCGAGGCCCGCCGCGATCATGCTCACGTCGAGGGTCGCCGAGATCGCCATGCCAAGCACGTGCAGCGGCATCGTCGCCAGGAACACCCAGAACTGCGTGCGCGTGTCTTCGAGCGCGAAGAAGGCGCGCTGCACGAGGAACAGCCCGCAGAACGACACGAGGCCGAGCAAGAAGCAGCACAATACGATCGCGATGTCGGTGACGCCCTGCTGCGTCGACTCGAAGATGCGGGCGAACGACGGCGAGATGACCGCGATGCCCCACGCGGCGAACACGATGAACAGGCCGATCAGCCGCGCCCCGCCCGAGAAGTCGCGCACGAGATCTCCGAGCCTGCCTTCACCTGCGGCCGCGCTCATGCGCGTGAAATACGCGGTCGCGATCGAGACCGTGATGATCGAGTGCGGTAAGACGAAGATGAGATAGGCGTTCTGGAACGCCGCGACCGAGACGGCCTGGCCTCCGGCCGCGATGTTGAGCACGATCGTCTCGATGAGGCCGGAGAACTGCATCACGAGCAGCAGGCCGAAGGTCCAGCTCACGAGCTTGCCTGCCCTGCCGAGGCCGGTTCCACGCCAGTGGAAGTCGGGTCGGAAGGTGAGGCCGACCTTGCGCCAGAAGAAGAACAGGATGAGCGCCTGGCACGCGACGCCGGCCGTCGTCGTCGAGCCGAGCAGCGCGATCATGTCCGGCGTCCAGTCGGCGATGTTTCTCTCACCGGTCGGATCGGCCCCGAACAGCACCGAGAACACGACGAGGAAGCCGATGCCGATCACGTTGTTCAGCACCGGCGCCCACGTGAACGGGCCGAACATGCCGCGCGCGTTGAGCACCTCGCCGAGCACGACGTAGAGCCCGTAGAAGAACACCTGCGGCATGCACCAGAAGCCGAGGGCGATGATGAGCCCGAGCAGCTCTGGGTTCAGGAAGACAAGGCTCCCGCCATAGACGCGCGCAACGATCGGCACGGCGACAGTCAGGGCGACGGTGATGACCGCGAGGCCCGAGATCGCGAGGGTCACGAGCCGGTTGATGTACTGCTGCCCGCCGTCTGCGTGCCTGGCGGCGCGCACGACCTGCGGCACCAGCACGGCGTTGATCACGCCGCCGGCGATGAGCGAGTAGATGCTGCTCGGCAGCATGTTCGCGTTTGCGAAGGCGTCGGCGCCCGTGCCGATGACACCGATCGTCTGCGCGAGCACGATCGCCTTGACGAAGCCGAGCACACGAGACACGAGGGTGCCGGACGCGAGCAGGGCGCTCGCGCGGCCGATACCGCCACGCGCCATCCGTTAATCCCCTTCGCTGACGACCGATACCGAGTCTGGCGGGCTCTCGGCCGCCGACGAAGCTCCTACTTTCTCACGGCGGCGGCGCCTGACCGTGCGAACGACGCCCCAGACGAACATGGTCATGAGCCCGACGGCGCCGACGATGACCACCGCGGTCTCCCACTCGGCCTGCACGTTCACCTGAATGAGCTGCGTGCTCAGCAGGGCAACGCCATCGGGGGTCAGGATGCGCACGTCGATTTCGGCGTTGCCGTTCGAGATCGCCTGAATGGGCACCTGGGCGCGCGCCATCGAGCCCGGTTCGATGCGAAGCGTGACGGGATCGCCCGCCTCGAGCCGTCCGGTCGTCGGCTCGAGCACGACCTGTACGGTCACGGCCCGATCGGTGTCGTTCCGCACGAAGATCGGCAGCTGCGCCTCGCGGCCGACGAGTTGGATGTCACTCGACTCGGTGATCGTGACGCTCGCCTCGGTCGCCGTGACGTAGTCGGTGTAGCCCTGTGTGGAGTCGTTCCACCCTTCGCGGTCGTCGTGCCACGCGGCCGACAGTTGCGCGAGCAGCGCGGCTCGGCGCTCCGAGCGGAACGCGTCGGCGTCGTCGAACATCGTTGCGTACGAGCCCGCACGCTCCTCCGAGGCCATCAGGTCGCCGACGCGTGCGACGGCGCCGGCCTCGTGCCCGCCGCCCTGCCGCAGGGTGGCCCGCGGCACCGGCTCTGCGCCCTCCGCCAGGTTCGGGATCTCGAGCGACGCGGGCGTCTGCCAGCCGAGCGCGTCGACGGCCCGCAGCGTTTCGCCGAGCGCGACGGGATCGGTCGCCGGCGCGTGGCCCGTCGTCGCGAGCAGCGCTCTCGGCTGGGCGGGCAATTCGCGCGTGACGATCGCGAGCACCGTCGACAGTTCGGTGATCGCCGCGTCGCGGTCGCCGTCCGTGGTGGCCGAGGCCGCGAGGGCGAGGGCGTTCGACAGCTCGCCATCGGCGCTCATGGCGCTCCACCCGTCGAGGTCGACGCCGTTGGCCGGTGTGAAGTCGTAGTCCTCGAGCCGCTCGATCTCGCCCTCGTCGACGATCAGCCCGCGATACCCCCACTCGGCGAGGGTGCCGAGGTCGCCGTTCGTCAATGTCCCGGCGGTCGGCCACGCGATGTCGTCGAGCGTGTAGTCGAAGGCCGTCAGCTCCTCGAGCGTCTCGGGCACGGCGACCTCGTCGCCTGGGTCCCCGGTCTCGTCGGGCGACTCGGTTGGGTCGTCGGCGGGGTCCGAATTGCCGGTCGGGTCGGTCGTCTCGCCCGGCGCGGCGTCTGTGGCGTCGTCGGCGTCCTCGGATGCGGCGCTCGCGTCGCCAGGGCCCGTCGCGTCATCGGCGCCGGAGGAGTCCGCCTCCCCCTCCGCAGCATCCGTCGCCGTCGCGCCCGGCTCCGTCGCCGTTGCCGTCGGCGTCGCCGTCGGCGAGTCGCTCTCGCCGTCCGCGTCGGCGCCGCCCGACTCGTCGCCGTCGCCGCCCGCATCCGCGCCCGCGGCGATCGCGAACTCGGGACCGAGCAGCTCGAGCTGCGCGTCGAGTCCTGCCTGGCTCTGCAGCGTCAGATCGGCGTCGGCGAACGGCAAGGCGAAGCTGTCGTTCTCGAGCGACTCGAGACGCTCGAGCCACTCGCGCGCCGATGCGGGGGCGCTGCCGCCGAGGCCGCGAATCATGGCGAGCAGCCGAGGGTCGATCGCGAGCGTCGCGCCTGTCCCGTCGACGGCGTCGAGCAATTGCGTCAGGTAGCCGCCGTCGCCGGTGAGTTCGCCAAGTCGCTCGGGGCCGAGCACCGACGACGTGCCAGCAGCCGGCGCGATCGGCACGACGATAGACAGGGGAGTGGGTTGGGCGTCGACGCCAGCCGCGACGACGATGCTCGACCGCGCCTCTGCGACAACGGCGCCGTCGACTTCGAGACCCGCGGCGACCTGCCGCGGCCCGAACCCGGCGTCGACGCCGAACGGCAGTGCCTCGGACGCGACGGTCACCTCGATGGTCGCGGTTTCGCCGGGCGCGACGGGCCCGGCGTCCGCCCGAGCGGCCGCGGCGCCGGGGCCGGAGGCCGAGATGCCCGGAGCAGAACCGTCGAGCCATGTCGTGTAGGCCGAGCGGGTGTCGATCGTCTCGTCCGCGACGGCGACGACGACCTCGCCGGCCGGCAGCTCGGCGTCGGTGCGGTTCACGATGTCGATGGTGACTGGCAGGTCGTCGCCCGGCGCGAGCGCGCCGTCGCCGCCCGGCGCGACGAAGAGGGTGACCGCGCCGTCCTGCGCCGAGTCGACGCGACCCTGCGGTACCCCGGATGCGCCTCCCGCGGTCGCCGAGACGGACTCGCCGGCGCCGCCCGGCGCGGGCGCGGCCGCTGCCGACCCCGCCGCCGCACCGTTCGCGAGGGGAGCATCCGTACCGCTCGCGGCGTCGGACCCATCGACGAGCCCGACAGCCCACAGCGCGCCGAGCGCGAGCGCGCAGGCGATGACGACTGGCGTGGCCGTGCGGGCGAACGACCGAAGCGCGCGCGGCAGTCGTCGCGTGGGCCCGGCATCCATGGCGCCCATCGTACGGGCGAGCGCGCGGCCGCGACGGACTCGCCCGGCCGGTTCGCCGGCTCGGCGCCCGATCCCACCCGCTCGTAGGATGGCGGGATGCAACAGGTGCAGGATGCGCTTGAGCGCCTTCGCGCGCTCGCGGCCTCGAGACCCGTCGCCAGACTGGCGGAGGCGTTCCGTGACAACGGGCACGAGCTCGCGCTCGTCGGTGGTCCCGTGCGCGACGCGGTCCTCGGCCGCCCGATCACCGATCTCGACTTCACCACGGATGCGCGACCTGACCGCATCCTTGAATTGGTGGGCCCCATCGCCGACGCGCACTGGGATGTCGGTCGCGCATTCGGCACGATCGGCGCGAAGGTCGAGGGCGAACAGGTCGAGATCACGACCTACCGGGCCGACTCGTACGACGGCGTCTCGCGCAAGCCGACCGTCGAGTTCGGCGACACGATCGAGGGCGACCTGCATCGCCGCGACTTCACGGTCGGTGCGATGGCGCTCGCGCTGCCCGACCTGCGCCTCATCGACCCGACAGGCGGCATGGACGACCTCGTGGAGGGCGTGCTGCGCACCCCGTCATCGCCGGCCGTGTCGTTCGGCGACGACCCGCTGCGCATGATGCGGGCCGTGCGGTTCACGTCCCAGCTCGGGTTCCACCTCGACGCCGCGGCGCACGACGCGATCGTCGAGCTGCGCACCCGCCTCGCCGACATCTCGGCCGAGCGCGTGCGCGACGAGATCGTCAAGCTGCTGTCGACCGATTCGCCGCGGCCCGGCCTCGAGCTCTTCGTCGAGACGGGGCTCGCCGAACTCGTGCTGCCGGAGTTGCCGGCGCTGCAGCTCGAGCGCGACGACGCGCACCAGCACAAAGACGTGTACGAGCACTCGATCGTCGTGCTCGAGCAGGCGATCGCCATCGAGCGCGAACGCACGCCGGATGCGGCCCCGGACGTCGCGCTGCGGCTCGCGTCGCTGCTGCACGACATCGGCAAGTCGCGCACGCGCAAGTTCGGGCCTGGCCGCAAAGTCACGTTCTACAACCACGACGTGGTCGGCGCGAAGATGGCACGCAAGCGCCTCACGAAACTGCGCTTCGACAACGACTCGATCGCGAGCATTTCGCGCCTCGTCGAGCTGCACATGCGGGTCTACAACTACGAGGGCGCGGGCTGGACCGACTCGGCCGTCCGCCGCTTCTCTCGCGATGCGGGGCCCGAGCTGCAGCGCCTGCTGGTGCTGATCCGCGCCGACATCACGACCCGCAATCGTCGCAAGAGCGACCGCCTCGCGTTCGCGATCGACGACCTCGAGCGCCGCATCGACGCGCTCGCCGAGCAAGAGGAGCTCGACGCAATGCGGCCAGAGCTCGACGGCGAGCAGATCATGAAGATCCTCGACCTCGAGCCGAGCAAGCAGGTCGGCGAGGCGTACCGATTCCTCATGGATATTCGACTCGACGAGGGCATCATCGGCGAAGACGAGGCGGAGACACGCCTGCGGGCGTGGTGGGCAGAGCGGGCCGACGCGGGCGAGCAGCCGTCCTGACGCCGTGCCCGGTCTTTCCGGGCCTTTCGCGGTCGCTGGGGCACAATGGTGGCCATCGACCGGCAGGGCATCGAGAAACGGGGCACGCATGCAGCGCAGGGGGCTCGCCGCAGTGGCCGCCGCCTCGGCCGCGCTCGTGGCATTGGGCGGATGCTCCACTCCCGGCGCCGAGGCGGGCGGCGGCCAGACGGTGCTCACCCTGCGCCTGTGGGACGAGCACGTCGCCGAGGCGTACGCCGCATCGATCGCGGAGTTCTCCGCGGCGAACCCGGGCATCGAGGTCACGGTCGACGTCGTGCCGTGGGACGACTACTTCGTCGAGCTGCGCGGTGAGGTCGCGCAGGGAGCGGGCCCAGATGCGTTCTGGCTCAACGGCTCGTACTTCGAGGACTACGCGGACAACGAGCTGATCGTGCCGGTGTCTCGGCTGTTCGACGACAGCGACGAACGCGCCGAGGCGTGGAACCAGCAGGTGGTCGGGCAGTACGAGAAGCACGGCGAGCTCTGGGGCGTTCCACAGGTCATGGACGGCGGCTCGGCGATCTACTACAACGCCGAGGCACTCGCCAGGGCAGGCGTCGATCCCGCCGAGCTCAACGGCCTCGTGTGGAGCCCGGACGACCCTGCCGCCGACACACTGCTGCCGCTCCTGCAGCGCCTCACGCTCGACGGCGCAGGACGCGACGCCGCCGACCCCGCCTTCGACGCGAGCGACGTGCAGCAGTGGGGCCTCAACGCGGGCCAGGAGCTGCAGAACATCGAGCTCAACTTCATCGGTTCGAACGGCGGACGGTATCAGGATGCGGACGGCGCGCTCACGCTGACGGACCCCGCGACCGTCGCGGCCTACGAGTACCTCGTGCGACTCATCAACGACGAGCGCGTTGCCCCGCCGGCGGCCGAGTCGAACGCGGACGACGAGCTGTCGCGCGAGCGCTTTCTCGACGGATCGCTGGCGCTCTTCATGTCGGGCACCTACAGCCTGCCGATCGTCGCGGGCGGTGCCGACTTCGACTGGGGGCTCGCCGAGTTGCCTGCGGGGCCGGCCGGGCAGGTCACGACGACGCCTGGAGTCGTCGTCGCTGCGAACGCCGCGGGCGAGCACCCCGACGAGACCGCCAAGCTGCTCGATTGGCTGGGGTCGGCCGCCGGGAACGAGCACGTCGCGGCGGCCGGCGTCGCGGTGCCCGCCGTCACCGAGGCGCGAGGGGCATACGACGCATACTGGGCCGACGCGAGCATCGACGTGTCGTCGTTCTTCGACGTGCTCGACGGCAACCCGCAGATCGCACCTGCGACCGGGCAGAACTTCGCGGCCATGATGCTCGAAGCGAAGCCGTTGCTCGACCTCGTCTTCGCGGCCGAGGTCGACGCGGCGATGGGCCTCGCTGCCGCCGAGCAGGCCGCGAACTCGGTGCGGTAGCGGTCGCTCGCTCCCGCTTCACGCTCGCCCGCGGCCACCTCCTGCGACGCTCAGGCAGACGATGAGGACACCGTCGAGAGCCCCGCCGCGGTCATGGAACCGCGGATGGTGGCGCCGTTGGCGAGCGCGCCGTGGATGATCGAGCAGAGCCCCGCATCGTTGAACGGCGCCGGCCGTGGCCGGCGCCCACTACTCATCGAGGTACGAATACAGGTAGTTCGCCGAGCAGTACACGGAGAAGGAGCTCGTGTCTTGTGCGACGACCTTGCCGTTCACCGAGATCTCGCACGTGTACGAGACCTCGTTCTCGTAGTCGTAATCGCCCGTGACGTCGAGGCTGACGCTCGAATAGTCGGACTCGGTGCCGATGTTCATCTCGATCGTCTGCTCCCACGGCATCGTCTCGCCGAACAGCGCGTCCGACTTGTCGAATGCGTTCTCGCCAGACTTCCCGTTCGAGACGTTGTAGTTGATGTCGGCCGGATCGGACGTGGTCGAGGTCACCGTCATGACGATCTCGACGCCGTAGTCGGCGGCGTTGTAGGTGTCGGTGTAGCTCGACGCCGAGTTGAAGATCGAGTTGATGATCACCAGGCTCAGGACGCCGCCGATAATGGCGACGACGCTGACGATCGAGCCCGCGATCGCGAGCCCCTTCTTCGCGTTGAATCGCGAAAGGGTCAGCCCCAGGACGCCGAAGACGACGCCGACGATGCCGAAGAAGATGGCGACGCCGCCGACGAGCATCGTGAGGAAGCCGAGGGCGCCGACGATCAGCGACACGAGGCCCATCACGTTGAGCCCGCCCCGGTTCTGCTGCGGGTAGACGGGCTGCGCGCCGTACGGCATCGGCGCATAGCCGGGCGCGCCCGGTCCGCCCGGGTACCCGGGTCCGCCCGGGTACCCGGGTCCGCCGGCTCCACCAGGTGCGCCGGGATACCCGGGGGCCGCGCCGGGCTGCGGAACCGGAACCGGCGACACCGACATCGGTGAGGCGGGCGGCGCCTGCTGCGGCTGTGCGTACGGGTTCGGCTCGGCGGGTGCCTGCGCACCACCGATATCCGACTGGTAGGGGTTGGTCGACGAGGTCTGCGCGTACGGGTTCGACGACGAGGTCTGCGCGTACGGGTTGTCGGGTGCGCCGCTCGCCGAGGTCTGCCCAAGATTGCTGGAGCTCTGCGCGTACGGGTTCGCCGCATCCGGTGCCGACGACGACGGCGAGTACTCGGAGAGGCCGGACGCAGCGGGCGTCTGCGCGCCGTCGCCGAGGCCGCCGGACTGCGGCAGCCCTGCGTACGGGTCGGCCGCTGCGGCGTCGTTGTCGAGGGCGCCGTGCGGGGCCTGGTCATTCGAGCTGGAGCCGCCGAATGAGCTCGAGCTCTCGTACGAACCGTAGTTGCCGTACGAGCCGAGCGCGCTGGATCCGGACGCCGATGCGTCGCCCGCGCCAGTGGCATAGGGGTTGTCGCTGCCCGCTTGCGTCCCGTCGTCGCCTGCGGCGTAGGGGTTCGCGTTGCTCGACTGCGAGGCGTCGTCGCCGGGGGTGGGGGTCTGCTCGTTGGTCATAGCCCGTTCTTTCGTGCCGTGTGCGCGAGAGTGATCGCTCAGCCAGCCTAGGGGCGTCGGTCGGACCGCGAGCATCCTGCGGTGGGATGACTGCCGATGAGATTCGTGGTTTGCGCATCCGGGCAGGCCTCGATTCTCGACCATTCGACGAGCTCGGGGAGCGGGACCGGCGCTGATCAGTGGCGCGGATGCTCCGACTCGGCTAGTCTTGCGAGGTTGCCCTCCCGGCGCCCGCCGAGAACGGCACGATGCAACAACCCTCCTGCTGCAGAACGACTGCAGCCGATCGAGACCAGAGGAGGTGGGTTTCCTATGCATCAGTACGAGTTGATGGTGATCCTCGATTCCGAGATCGACGAGCGCACCGTGGCTCCCAGCCTTGACAAGTTCCTCGGCGTCATTCGCAATGACGGCGGAACCATCGAGAACACGGACATCTGGGGCCGTCGCAAGATGGCCTACGAGATCAACAAGAAGAGCGAGGGCATCTACGCCGTCGTCAACTTCACCTCGACGGCCGACGCCGCGAAGGAACTCGACCGCCAGCTTCGCCTGAGCGAGGCCGTCGTGCGCACGAAGGTGCTCCGCGCGGAAGAGGCCATCGCCCGCGTGAACGCCGAGG
>JBQDJW010000040.1:0-10132 GCA_052086425.1 Pseudoclavibacter sp.
CGGGCAGTGTCCCGCGCCGAACTCATAGGATGGCCGGGTGAGTGACTCCCAGGCCCTCGTCGGCCGCCGCTACGAGCTGCCAGAGCCGTATCTCGTCGGGCGCGAGCACGTGCGATCGTTCGCGCGCGCCGTGTTCGCGACCAACGGCATCCACCTCGACCCCGCCGCCGCCCGAGCCGCCGGCTACGACGACGTCGTCGCGCCGACGACGTTCCCGGCCGTGCTGCAGGACGCGTGTATGCAACTGTTCCTCGGCGACCCCGACGCGGGCATCTCGCTGCAGAACGTCGTCCACGGCGACGAAGGGTTCCGCTACGAGCGCCCCATCGTCGCAGGCGACGAGCTGCTGGCGACGCTCGAGATCACGAGCATCAAGACGCTCGGCGGCAACAGCATGATCGCGGCCGACACTGTCGTGACCGGGGCTTCGGGCGAGCACATCGTGACGGCGACGGCGACCCTCGTCGTTCGTGGGGAGGTCGGCGCATGACCGGGCAGACGACGAACGACGGCGCGGGAGCTGGCGCGACGAACCCATCGGCCACCGCGGCCCCCGCGTGGGACGGACGGCGCGCCGAGCCCGGCGACGCGGTCATCGAGCCCGTCACCCTCACGTTCACGCGAGAATCGCTCGTGCGGTACGCGGGCGCATCCGGCGATTTCAACCCCATTCACTATCGCGACGACATCGCCGAGTCGGTCGGGCTGCCCGGTGTGCTCGCGCACGGGATGCTCACCATGGGCGCCGCGATCCAGCCCGTCATCGAGGCGCTCGGCGACCCGGGGCGCGTCGTCGGCTACACGACTCGATTCACGAAGCCGGTCGTCGTCGATCCGGATGCGGGGGCCGAGTTGACCATCGAGGCTCGCGTCGGGCAGGCGGCCGGCGACGATGGCATCGGCCGCATCGATCTGACGGTGTCGTTCGCCGGCAAGACCGTGCTCGGCAAGTCGCAGGTGCGTGCGCGATTCGCGCCGGGGGGCGACTCGCCCGTCGCTGACGTGGCAAGCGCGGCCGCGCGCGCCGGCGCCGAGACGGCGGGCGCATGACGACCCGCCTCGCCGACTACACGACGACCCGCGTCGGCGGGCCCGCGCCGCTGTTCGAGACGGCCGCGACCCGGGACGAGGTCGTCGCGGCCGCGCGCCGGCTCTTCGCCGAGCACGACGACGTCGTGCTCATCGCTGGCGGTTCGAACACGATCGCGGGCGACGAACCGCTCGAGGAACCCGTGCTGCACATCGCGACCCGCGGCGTCGAAGTCGTCGACGACCAGCGCGATGACCCCGGCACGGTGCTCATGGTCGTCGAAGCGGGCGAGCCGTGGGTCGACCTCGTGAACGCGTCGGTCGCCCAGGGATTCGCCGGCATCGAAGCGCTCGCGGGTATTCCCGGCTCGGTGGGCGCCGCGCCCGTGCAGAACATCGGCGCCTACGGGCAAGAGGTGGCGTCGACGCTGCGGCGCATCGAGTTCTACGACGCCGAGCTCGACGAGGTCATTTGGATCGACCGCGAGCAGCTCGGCCTGGGCTACCGCACCAGCATGCTCAAGCGCGGCGAGCGCCGCGGCGTCGTGCTGCGCGTCGAGCTCGAACTGCTCGACGCTCCGGGCCCCGACGGTCAGCCGGGTGGGATGGGCCTGCCGATCGCGTACGCGCAGCTCGCGTCGGCGCTCGACGCCGAGCCGGGCGATCGTCTGCCGGTCGTGCGGGTGCGCGACGCCGTGCTCAAGCTGCGCGCGTCGAAGGGCATGGTGCTCGACCCGGACGACCCGGATTCGGTGTCGTCCGGATCGTTCTTCGTCAACCCGATCGTGTCGCTCTCGTTCGCCCGCGAGTTGCCGGGCAGCGCGCCCCGCTATCCGCAGGACCCATTGCCTGACGGCACCGAGCTCGTGAAGCTCTCGGCCGCCTGGCTCATCGAGCACGCCGGCATCGGCAAGGGCTTCACCCTGCCTGGCTCGCAGGCCGCGATCTCGTCGAAGCACACCCTGGCGATCACGAACCGCGGCGGCGCGACGGCCGAGCAGATCGCCGAACTCGCCCGGTATGTGCGCGCCCGCGTGGTCGCCGAGTTCGGCGTCGAGCTGCAGCCAGAGCCGATCCTGCTCGGCATCGAGCTGTAGGGGGGCATTCGCCTGGGCGCCGGCCGCGTCGCCGCTGCGCCGCCTTGGCCGCATCGCTACAGCAGCCCGAGTTCCATCGCCTTGGTGACGGCGCGGGTGCGGTCGCGCACCTCGAGCTTTTCGAAGATGTGCGACAGGTGAGTCTTCACCGTGGCCTCGCCGATGAACAGATCGCGCCCGATCGCCGCGTTCGATCGCCCGAGCGCGACCAGGCGCAGCACCTCGGTCTCGCGCGCGCTCAACACCCGCATCGCCGAGCTCGATTCGCTCCTGCCGGCCCCCGGCTTCGCGCGCGACCGCCGCGTCTGCGCGACGAGCCGCGCCGCGACGGCTGGCGCGAGTGCCACCTCTCCCGCGGCGACCCGCCGAACGGCCTCGAGGATCTCGTCGGCCGGCGCCGACTTCAGCACGTACCCGCTCGCGCCGGCGTCGATGGCGCTCAGAATCTCGTCGTCGGTGTCGTAGCTCGTCACGACGAGCACGCGTGCCGACTCCGCCGCCTCGAGCACCGCCACCGTCGCCTCGGCCCCGCCGAGCCCGGGCATTCGCAGATCCATGAGCACGACATCCGGCTGCACCGCCCGCGCGACCCCGACCGCGGCGTCGCCCGACGCCGCCTGCCCGACGACCTCCAGGTCGGGCTCGTCATCGAGCAGACCGATCAGTCCGGCCCGCACGACGGGGTGATCGTCGACGACCAACACCCGGATGCTCCGAGTCGCGTCACCCATCTCGCGTCACCTCCGTCGTCGCGCCAGCAGCGGCACCCGCGGGCCCGGCATTCGAACGCCGCGCCCGCGCGTCGGGCAGCGGCAGCGTGATGGTGACGATCGAGCCTCGGTCTGGCGCCGAGTCGATCTCGACGGTGCCGTCGAGCAGCCGCGCCCGCTCGCGCAGCCCCGGCAACCCGAATCCCGAGCCGGGGACCGAATCCGCGTCGAACCCCCGGCCGTCGTCGGCGATCGAGAGCGAGACGGACCCGGCGGCGCCGCGACCGGCGCACGGCGCGGCGGGAGGCGCATCCGCGTCGTCCGCCGGATCTCTCGCCGGCGTGATCGCGAGCCGCACGTCGGCTCGGGTCGCGTTCGCGTGGCGGCGCACGTTCGACAGTCCCTCCTGCAGCGAGCGAAGCAGCACGACCTGGTGATCGCGGGGGATCGACGCTGGCGGCGGCGAGGAGGCGGAGCCGTCGAGGTCGACATCGACCTCGACGCCGGTCTCGCGCCGGAATCGCTCGGCGAGCCGCTCGATGGCCTGCTCGAACGTGGTGCCGGTCTCGTCGTGCACGGGCGCGGTCTCGACGATGAGCGCGCGGGTCTCGCCGAGCGCCGTCTTGGCGAGCTCGGCGATCTGATCGAGCTGCGCGAGCGTCACATCGTCGTCGGCACCGACGGGCAGGCTCCCCGCTCCGCCCCCGGTTCCAGCTCCAGCGCCGGAACCGGAGCCCGACGCGGCAGCCGCGGCGGCCTCCTCGTGCCTCCGCCGCGCGCCGCGCGCCGCGCGCTCCGACAGCAGCGACAACCCGGCGAGGGTTTGGGCGAGCGTGTCGTGCAGCTCGCGAGAGAGCCGCTCGCGCTCGAGCGAGATGCCGGACTGCCGCGAGAGCTCGCGGATCTGCTCCTGCGCTCGGAGCAGCTCGTCGTACAGAGCCTGCTGCCGATCGGCGACCGTCCACGGGTGGGTGATCGCGAGGCCGATGCCGATGCTCATCATGATGCTGAACGCCTGCGCGAAGATCGTCGTGAGCGCTTCATCGGCGCCCCACATCGCGATCGCGCCCCCGGCCAGGCCGAGCGCGAACACGATCGTGGCCGCGATGCTGCGGGAGGTGCGCTCGAACACGCACCAGAGATACGGGTAGTAGATGGCCTGCATGATGCCGAGCACCGGTATCAGCAGGATCGCGGCGAACAGCAGCGCCGAGATGACGGCGAGGCCGATGTACCCGCGGACGCTCGGCCCGATGTGTCGGCGGGCGTAGGTGAACCAGAACACGACGATCGCGATGACGAGGGCCGAGGCTGTCCACGACAGCGGCAGCAACTCGACGGGCAGGCCGCTCGAGTAGACGGCGACCGCCACGAGTGACAGCGCGGGAACGACGGTGAACAGGATCGACCACCAGGGCATCCGCTCGATCCATGGGCGTTCGGCCGAAGCGCCGCCCGCGCGCGACTCCGTCATATCGCTAGCCTTCCAGACTCCACCGACATCGCGGCCGCCGGCGACCGACCACCCGTGAGCGCGCGACGTCCCTCGCCCCGAAACCGGCGCGGTCGCGACGGCGGCCGCCGTGCTCAGCCTCGACCCCGTGTCCACTTGAATGTGAGCCCGGTCACGACGGCGCCGACGATCAACCAGCCGACCAGCATGAGCGCGACAAGCCCGAGCTCCCACGCCCCCGACTGCTCGGCCGAGGCCATCGCATCCGGGAGGAACACCGAGCGCATGCCCTGGGCGAGCCACTTCAGCGGCAGCACGCCCGCGACCGTCTGCAGCCACGCGGGCAGAATCGAGAACTGCAGGTAGACGCCCGAGATGAACTGGGGGATCAGCACGACCGGGATGACGACGGCCGCGACCGTGCGGCTCGAGCGCGGCACCGCGGACAGCGCGGTGCCGAGCAGCGAGAAGCACGCGAGGCCGAGGACGAAGAGCCACACGAGCGTCGTCCACAGCGACCCCGGCTGCGGCAAATAGACGCCGAATATCAGGACGCCCGTGAGGGTGACGAGCACCACCTGGATCAGGCACGTGACGAGGACCTGCCCGAACTTGCCGATGAAGAACGACACGGGGCTCAGCGGCGTCGCGCCGAGCCTCTTCAAGCCGCCCTCGAGGCGCTCGACCGCGACGTCCATGCCGAGGTTCTGGGTGCCGGAGAGCAGTACGGCCATGGCGAGCATGCCCGGCAAGAAGTACTGGCCCATCGTCAACTCGCCGTCCGGCAGTGTGATCGTCTGCGAACTGAAGATCGATCCGAACAGGGCATACATCATGACGGGGAAGAGGAAGGTGAAGAACACCTGCTCGGGAGCGCGGAAGTAGGCGCGGACCTCGTAGGCGATCCGCTTGAGGCCGTGATCGATGATGCGCATGGTCAGCTTTCCCTTCCAGCGGCGGCGTTGACGGCATCGCCGGCGTCGGCGACGGCCCCGGGAACGCCGACGACATCGGCCTCTCCGTCGTCGCCGGCCCGGGCGTCGGCCTTGCGAATGAGCTCGAGGTAGACGTCCTCGAGGCTCGGGCGGTGCACGACGAGCCCGGGGACCTCGGCGACCGAGCCGCCGCCGCCGGCATCGGCGGCGAGGCGGGCCACGAGGGCCGTCGGGGCCTCGGTGCGCTCCTCAAGGCGACGGCCGTCGGCGCCGGTCCAACGCACGATCGGCGTGCGCGCATCCGGTCCGCCGAGCTCGTCGACGGGCGCGATGTCGATGAGCGAGCCGCGCGCGATCACGCCGACGCGGTCGCTGAGGTGCTCGGCCTCGTCGAGGTAGTGCGTCGTGAGCAGGATCGTCGTTCCCTCGTCGCGCAGCCGCTCGATGAGCGTCCAGAACTGCCGGCGGGCGACCGGGTCGAAGCCGGTCGTGGGTTCGTCGAGAAATAGCACTTCCGGCCGCCCGATAATGCCGAGCGCCACGTCGACGCGGCGCTGCTGCCCGCCCGAGAGCTTGCGCACGCTCGTACGCGCCTTCTCGGTGAGACCGACAGACTCGAGCACGTCGTCGACGTCTCGCGGGTTCGCATAGAGGCCGGCGAAGTGCGAGACGATCTCGCGGCACGTGAAGCGCTCGATGTCGGCCGTCGACTGGCTCACGACGCCGATCCGCCCTCGCCACTCGGCATTTCCGCGCGCTGGGTCGACGCCAAGCACCCTGGCGGTGCCGCTCGAAGGTACCCGGAACCCCTCGAGCATCTTGATGAGCGTCGACTTGCCCGCGCCGTTCGGCCCGAGCAGCGCGAACACCTCGCCTCGCGCGATCGAGAACGTGACGTCGTCGACGGCGGCGAGGTCGCCGTAGCGCTTTCCGAGGGCGCGCACCTCGATGGCGTGGCCGGTCGCGGTCGCCCGACCGCTTGTCGTTTCGCTCATGACGCCAAGCCAACCGCCACGCGCGCGTCGGCACCGTCCACGGATTCGGCGAGCAGCATCCGCCGATCGGTGGATGCGCGCCACCCGCCGGTCGGGAATTCGGTCGAGCGTCGCACGCCGGCGATACGCTCGGTCGCATGACGATCCCGCCGCCACCGCCGCAGCAGTCCGGGCAACCCGGGCCGTCCGGCCCGTTCGGGGTGCCGCCGGGCCGCTTCACCCCGTCGACGACATCGCAGCACGTGCCCCGCAGCCGAGACCTCGGCGTCGATCCGGCGCTCGAGCAAGAGAAGAAGCGCCCGTGGCTGCCGTGGCTCATCGGCGGCCTCGGCGGAGTCGCCGTCATCGTCGTGGTGGCGATCATCATCGTCTCGTCGTTCCGCGCGCCGAACCCGCTCGAGACCGACCCTGAGGTCGGAACCGTCGCCGAACCGCCCGAGACCGCGAATCCGACGAGCTCGTACGAACCCGCCGAGCCGGTCGAGCCGCCCGCAGGTTCAACGATCCCCATCACGACCGACGTCGCCTTCCCTGGCGGCATGACCTTCGTGATGCCGAACCCGGGAGACTGGACGACCCGCGATGTCGAGCGCCAGCCGGACGCGATCGTCATGGAAGACCCGCAGACCGGCGCGTACCTGCAGTTCCTGCAGACCGCCCAGCCGTCTGGCACCTACCGCGACGAAGACGTGACGACGGCGTCGCTCAACACGGCCTACCTGGGCTACACGGGCTCGCCGCACAACGCGGGCGCGCCCAGCTCGGTCATGGTGACCGGCGGCGGCGGCTACCAGCTCGAGCTGCTCGCGCAGCGCGTCGAGTGGGACATGAGCTCCAACGTTGCGCTCACGATCGAGCGCCTCATGCCGCAGACCGGCGTGGCGATCCACATCTTCGTGATCGCCACCGAGAGCGACATCAGCAACACGGACTCTCGACTCTGGCAGAAGCTCAATCAGCTCACGTTCACCGTGCCGTAGCGCCCGGCGCCCCCACGGCGAACGAACGGGGCCGGATGCTCATCTTCTGAGCATCCGGCCCCGTCGCGTTTCGGGGTGGGCGGCTTACACCTCGACGTCGGCGAACACGCGCTTCAGGCGCGCGATGCCCTCGGCGAGGTCGTCGTCGCCGAGCGCGTAGCTGAGGCGCAGGTAGCCGGTCGGGCCGAACGCCTCGCCTGGCACGACGGCGACCTCTGCCGTCTCGAGGAGGTAGTCGGCGAGGTCGAGGGTCGTGTCGATGCGGCGGCCGTCGTAGTCGCGGCCGAGCAGGGCCCGCACATCGGCGTACACGTAGAAGGCGCCCTCGGGCGTCGGCACCGTGAACCCGGGCACCTGGTTCAGCTCGCTCACCATGAGCTGGCGGCGGCGGTCGAACGCGACCCGCATGGCCTCGACCTCGTCGACCGGGCCCGTGAGCGCCGCGACCGCCGCGCGCTGCGCGATGTTGTTGACGTTGCCCGTCAGGTGCGTCTGCAGGTTGGTCGCGGCCTTGATGGCCTCGCGCGGGCCCACCATCCAGCCGACGCGCCAGCCCGTCATCGCGAACGACTTCGCGACGCCGTTGACGAGGATGCACTGGTCGTCGAGGGTTGGAACCGCCTCGACGATCGACGTGGCCTTCACTCCGCCGTACGTGAGGTTCTGGTAGATCTCGTCCGAGATGACCCACAGGCCGTACGACTCGGCCCACTCGCCGATCGCCTTCGTCTCTTCGTAGCTGTACACGGCTCCTGTTGGGTTGCTCGGCGAGCAGAACAGCAGCGCCTTGGTGCGCGGCGTGCGCGCGGCCTCGAGCTGGTCGACCGTGACCTTGTAGCCCTGGTCGGCGCCCGCGAATACGGGAACGGTCACGCCGCCGGCAACCTTCACGACCTCCGGGTACGTCGTCCACGCGGGCCCTGGCAGCAGCAGCTCGTCGCCTTCGCCGATGACGGTGTTGATTGCCTGGAAGACCGACTGCTTTCCGCCGTTCGTCACCAGGATGCGATTGGCGGGCACGTCGATGCCCGAGTCGCGACGCGTCTTGGTCGCGATGGCGTCGCGAAGCTCCGGCAGGCCGGATGCCGCGGTGTAGCGGTGGTTCTTGGGGTCGGACGCCGCCTCGATCGCCGCGTCGACGACGAACTGCGGCGTCGGGAAGTCTGGCTCGCCGGCGGCGTAGCTGATGACGGGGCGGCCTTCGGCCTTGAGCGACTTGGCCTTGGAATCGACCTTGAGCGTTGCCGATTCTGCGATCGACGCGATGCGCGGGGACAGTGGGCTAGCGAGGGTTCCCATGGCATACGAGCTTAGTTGCGGGAGGCGAGCCTGCGGAACCCGGCAGCGGACTCGCCTCGGTTGGCGGGGCGACGAGCTGTGTCGTATGCTTGCGGAGTTGCCACAATGCGACAAGCTGAGTCGTGCCCAGAAGCGGCCCGGTATCGCGGCGTGGCCCAATCGCACGACAGTCCGCTCACCGAGCGGCGGATTCGAGCGAAGGGCGGTGGCTCAATTGGTAGAGCAGCGGTCTCCAAAACCGCAGGTTGCAGGTTCGAGTCCTGTCCGCCCTGCACATCGGTGTTGCGCGGCAGCGCCGTGTGGGGCCGGATGCCCGACGTGACCATTCGCGCGCGGTGCGTGCGCTGTCACGCCCAAGCTGTGAAGGGAACATCGCGTGGCTCGATCCTCGTCTGATTCGTCGAGTGACAAGGCGGAAGGCGCCGACTCGTCGACCGACGGTGAGTCGACGGCCGGTAAGCGCCCCAGCAGGGCATCGGCCTCATCTCGCCGCGGAACTGCGGGCTCAACGTCATCGCGCCGGAGTGCATCCGGTTCGACGTCGCGGTCGTCGTCGTCACGGTCGTCGGGTGACTCCGACTCGTCCTCGTCCTCGAAGAGCGAGCCGTCCTCGACGGCCGGCTCGTCCTCCAAGACCGGCTCGTCGTCGCGCTCAGCGCGCGGAACGTCGTCGGCCAAGGGCGCCACCGCGAAATCGTCGTCGTCGACCTCGAAATCGGACGCCGCTTCGAAGGACGGCGCCCCCGCGAAGACCGGCGCAGCCAAGACCGGTACCTCGAAAAGCCGCTCCGACAAGGACGCCTCCGCCAAAGATGCCAAGAACTCCAAGGGCAAGGGCGGCTCGGGCGACTCCGACAAGGGTGGGCTGAGCACGACCCCGTCGAAGCCGGACGACGGCGAAAAGCGCCGCGGCTTCTTCGGCACGATCGCCCTGTTCTTCCGTCAGGTGCTCGCCGAGCTCAAGAAGGTCGTGACGCCAACCAGGGCCGAGCTGTTCCGCTACACGGGCGTCGTGCTCGTGTTCGTCATCATCATGATGGCGCTGGTCACGGGGCTCGATCTGCTCTTCGGCTGGGGCGCATCCTGGGTCTTCGGTACAGGGACCGAAGTACAGTGGCCCGACTTCACCAGTTTGTTCGGCGGGGGCGACGCACCCGCGGATCCGGCGACGCCGTAACGGCGGCCGCCCGACCGCGCACCGAACCGCACCAATCGAAAGAGGAAATTCACGTGTCTGACCAGAACGCCGCCGATACGAACGGCCTGTTCGACACCGCGCTCGAGCAGGACTCCGAAGTCGTCGAGGCGCAAGAGGGCGACCGCGACCCCGACGCCGTCTCGACGCAGTTCGAAGAGCTCAACGACGCCGACGGCGAGATCGTCGCCGACGACGAGGCCGAGGACGGCGAGGGCGCGGACATCGACGACCCAGAAGCCGACTCGCAGGTGACCGACGCGCTCGACATCGACTCGAGTGACGAGGCGGACGCGGCCGCCGCAGCCGCCGCCGACGAAGAGTCGGAGCTGGACCAGGACGCCGACCCGTATGAGGAGTTCAAGAAGGAACTCCGCATGAAGCCTGGCAAGTGGTACGTCATCCACTCGTACGCCGGCTTCGAGCGCCGCGTGAAGGT
>JBQDJW010000041.1:0-10033 GCA_052086425.1 Pseudoclavibacter sp.
GCCGTCCGCACCGGAGGCCGAGGCGACGCCGCCGCCCTGCTGTCCCGGAGCATCCGGCCCTTGGCCCGCGAGCGAGACGGTCAGGATGACGCTGCCGACATCGACCGTCGTGCCCTCGGCGACGAGCACCTCGCTGACCGTGCCCTCGAAGGGGCTCGGCAGCTCGACGAGCGACTTGGCGGTCTCGATCTCGACGAGGGTCTGGTTGACCTCGACGCTGTCGCCCGGGGCGACGTGCCACTGCACGATCTCGGCCTCGGTGAGCCCTTCGCCGACGTCCGGCAACTCGAAGTTCGTGGTGCTCATGGTGACTCCCTTGCGGCGGCTGGAGGAAAGCGTCTGAAGATGTGGGATTGGCGACGTGCGTCTGGAGCGCGGCGGTCGGTCGGTCGCGCGGAGGCGCGCGGCCGGATGCGCTGCGCGGTCAGTAGTCGAGGGCGCGGTCGACGGCCTCGAGGATGCGATCGGGATCCGGCAGGTACTGCGCCTCGACCCGTGACGGAGGGAACGGCGTGTTGTAGCCGGTGACGCGCAGCACGGGGGCCTCGAGCGAGTAGAAGGCGCGCTCGGCGACCGTCGCGGCGACCTCGCTCGCGACCGACACGTTTCCCGGCGCCTCCTGCGCGATGACGAGCCGGCCCGTCTTGCGAACCGACTCGAGCACCGGGCCGAAATCGATCGGCGCGATCGATCGAAGGTCGACCACCTCGAGGCTCGTGCCCTCAGTCTCGGCGAGCGTCGCGGCCTGCAGCAGCACGGTCGTCATTCCGCCCCAGCCGACGAGAGTCGCATCGGTGCCGGTCCGCGCGACGCGCGAGGCGTGCAGGGGCGCTGCCGGCGTGTCGAGGTTCACCTCGCCCTTGTGCCAGTACCGGCTCTTCGGCTCGAAGAACAGAATCGGGTCGTTCTGCGCGACGGCCTGGCGCATCATCCAGTACGCGTCGTTGGGGGTCGACGGGGCCACGACGCGCAGACCCGGGGTGTGCGCGAAGTACGCCTCTGGGCTCTCCTCGTGGTGCTCGATCGACCCGATATGCCCGCCGTAGGGCACGCGGATCACGACGGGCATCGACTGGCCGCCCTCGTGGCGGTGCGAGATGCGTGACAGCTGCGTCGTGATCTGGTCGAACGCGGGGAAGATGAAGCCGTCGAACTGGATCTCGCACACCGAGCGATAGCCGCGCATCGCGAGGCCGATCGCGGTGCCGATGATGCCCGATTCGGCGAGCGGCGTGTCGCGCACCCGGTCGCGGCCGAAGTCGCGCTGCAGGTGTTCGGTGACGCGGAACACACCGCCGAGAGCGCCGATGTCCTCGCCCATGACGACGAGCTTGTCGTGATCTTCGAGCGCGTGGCGCAGGCCGAGATTGATCGCGCGGGCCATCGGCAGCGTGACCGTGCCGGTCTCGCGCTCCGGGGCAGGCTGCGGGGCGGCCGGTTGCGCTGGTGCCTGTTGCTGCTCCGTGGCCTGCGGCTCGGTGCTTGGCTGCTCCGTGGTGGTCACTTGGCGGCCTCCTCGCTGTACGACGTCTCGTAGCGCTCGGCCCACGCCCGCTCTTCCTCGACCAGCGGGTGGGGCTCGCTGTAGATGTTCTCGAACATGACGCCCCGCTCGGGAGAGACGATCTCGAGCGCGCGCGTGCGGATGTCACGGGCGAAGGCGCGCGCCGCCTCGTCGACACCCTCGAAGAAGTCGTCGCCCGTGCCGTTCGCTCGCAGGTACTTCTCGAGACGGTCGATCGGGTCGCGCGCCTTCCAGAACGCCTCTTCCTCGCGGGTGCGGTACTTCGTCGGGTCGTCAGCCGTCGTGTGGGCGCCGATCCGATACGTGAACGCCTCGATGAACGCCGGCCCCTGACCGTTCCGGATGCGCTCAAGTGACGTTCTCGAGGTCGCGTACGCGGCCATGACGTCGTTGCCGTCGATACGCACCGATGGCATCCCGAACCCCGCGGCCCGGTCCGCGAGCGGCGTGCGCGACTGCACAGACGCGGGCACCGAGATCGCCCACTGGTTGTTCTGCAGGAAGAACAGCACGGGCGACTGGTTGCTCGCCGCGAAGATGAATGCCTCGTTCGTGTCGCCCTGACTCGTCGCGCCGTCGCCGAAGTAGACGATCGTCGCCTCGTCGCGCTCGGCATCGCCGGTCGCGGTGGCGCCGTCGAACTGCTGGCCCATGGCGTAGCCGGTCGCCTGCAGGGTCTGCGAGCCGATGACGAGCGTGTAGAGACGGAAACCCGTGTCCTCGGGGTTCCAGCCGCCGTGCGTGACGCCGCGGAAGAGACGCAGCACGTCGACGAGGTCGATGCCGCGCACGAGGCCGACGCCGTGCTCGCGGTACGACGGGAACACGGTGTCCTGCGGGCGCATCGCGTAGGCGGAGCCGATCTGCGCCGCTTCCTGCCCCTCGAGGGGGGCGAAGAGGGCGAGCTGTCCCTGGCGCTGAAGGTTGGTGCCCTCGTGATCGAAGGCGCGCACGAGGCGCATGTCGCGGTACGCGGCGCGATAGTCGTCGATCGTCAGGTCGTCGAGCGCCGCCAAGTACGGGGCCGCCGCGTCGTTCGGTGTGACCTCGCCGTCCGGCGACAAGATCTGCACGGTGCGGTCGTCGAACACCTGCCGGTGCCCACTCTGGTCATCCAACGTCACGGGCGGGGCCCTCCTTCGCAATGCGCCGCAGCGCGCCTCGTCAGTGTAAGTCGTGCGCGTGGGCCGGGGCACGACGGCGCCAGGTCGCGCATCGTCTCCGTCACGCTCGCGCGGTCGCCTCGGTCTCGTCGCCGCGCAGGTACGGGTACCGATCGAGAATCGCGGCAGCGGCTGCGAGGATGCGGCCGACCGTCGCGTCGTCGCCGATCGTGATGCGCGTGCCGACGCCGGCGTAGGGCCGGGCGATGATGCCGTGCTCGCGCAGGATCTCATCGGCCTCGGCCGTGCGTTCGCGCGTCGCGAGCCATAGGAAGTTGGCCTGCGAGTCGGGAACCCCCCAGCCCTGGTCGCGCAGAGCGCGAACGAGCTCGTCGCGGCGAACCGTGATCTCGGCGACCCGCTTCGCGGCCTCGTCGGCCGCCTCGAGTGCCGCGAGCGCCGCCGCCTCGGCCTGCGCGGTCGTGCTGAGCGGGATCGTCGCGGGGCGGATGCCCGCGATGACGGCGCGGTCGCCGATCAGGTAGCCGACGCGGAGGCCGGCGAGGCCCCACGCCTTCGAGAAGGTGCGGGCCAAGATCATGTTCGGGTAGCGCCCGAGGAGCTTTGAGGCGTCGGCCGCGTCGCGGTCGGTGACGAACTCGACGTATGCCTCGTCGACGAGCACGAGCAGGTCGTCGCGCACGCGGTCGAGGAACGCGACGAGGTCGTCGTGACGGATCACGGGCCCGGTCGGGTTGTTCGGCGTGCAGAGGATTACGAGCCGCGTGCGGTCGGTGATGGCCTGCTCGATCGCGTCGAGGTCGTGCGTCGCGTCGGCGCGCAGCGGCACCTGCACGCTCGTGGCGCCCGTGACCGTGACCATGCCGGGGTAGGCCTCGAAGCTGTTCCAGGCGTAGACGATTTCGTCGTCGGGGCCGGCGGCCGCGAGTGCGACGGCGTAGAGCAGTGCGACCGAGCCGGCGCCAACGAGGACCTGGTCGGACTCGACGCCGAATCTGGCGCCGAGCGCCCCGCGCAGTCGAGCGGCCGACGCATCCGGATACCGGTTGATCGTATCCGCGGACCGAACCGCCGCGAGCACCGAGGGAAGGGGTTCGAACGGCAGCTCGTTCGACGAGAGCTTCGCGTCGTTCGGACCCGCTGGCTTGCCCTGCTGGTAGGCGACCTGCGCCAGAATCTCGGGGCGCAGACGGACGGGAGAATCGGTCATTGCATCATCCTACGGCCGCGCAGATGGCGCATCCGCGCCGTCGCCGCGCGTCGTGCAGCGGTCATTCACGCAGCGCCGCAACGATGGACTCATGCGCTTCCTCCTCAATATCGTCGTCAACGGCGTCGCACTGTGGCTCACGACGCTTGTCCTCGGCGGGGTTCACGTCGAGCCGTATGCCGACAGCGTGCTTGCGCTCGTGCTCACCTACGCGCTGCTCGGCGTCATCTGGGGCGTCATCAATGCGACGATCGGCGCGGTGATCCGGACGGTCGGATTCTGCTTCTACGTCATCACGCTCGGCCTGCTCGCACTCGTCGTGAACGGCTTCCTCTTCTGGCTCGTCGACTGGGTGAGCGGCCTCATGGGCTTCGGTCTCTCCGTGCACGATTTCTGGTGGGCCATCTTCGCGGCATTGCTCATGTCGATCATCACCGCGATCCTCGGCAGCATCACGCGCGGCCTCACCGACTCGAAGAAGCGTCGCGAGTCCGCGCGCGAATAGTCCTGACCGCCGCGCGACGAAACCTCGCGGGATCGTCGGCGCCTAGCCACGTCCGAACTCCGAGCCGCCGATGGTTCCATCAGCCATTCCTCCAATCGTGCCCTCCGCCTCACCGCCTTCTTCGAGGGTGCCGCCGCCCTGCCCGAGCGTTCCGCCGCCCTGTTCGCCCCCGCCGGCCTGCGTCATCTCGATCGGCGGCGGCGCCTCGGCGTTCCGCTCGAGCGTGATGACCTGTGTGCTCTGCTGCTCGTACCCCTCGTAGAGGGCGGCGAGTTCGGCCTGCGCCGCCTGCACCGCGGGCTCGTCGCTCGTGGCGAGCGCGTCGGCGCTCGCCTGGTATGCGGCCAGGCCGTGGTGGTCGAACGGGCCGCCGTAATTCGGGTCGTGTTTGTCGATGCCCGGATCGGCCGTCACGACGATCGCGCCGTCGTTGTCTTCCGGGCGCGGACCTTGCAGCCCGACGATGGGGTCTTCCGGATGTTGGACCTCGACGACCGTCAGGCCATCCGGCATGCCTTCGGGGCGCGAGGGTGTGCCGACCGTGGTCATGAATTCGACGTCGTACAGCCCCGACCCCGCGATCGCCTGCGCGATCATGGCGCCCTGCGAGTAGCCGGAGAGCACGATGGTCGCACCCTCAGGCACCCCTGACGCCTCGATGGCCGCGAGGACGGCGGCGACCGACTCCGCGTCGCTTCCCGCGTAGGTGGCGAGGTTGCCCTGGTTGTCGAGCGGCTGCCCCTCGGTGCCGAACGCCTGGTTCGAGGTGCCGGTGATGCTGATCTCGTAGATCGCGTCGCCCGCGCCGTTGCCATAGGTCGTCACCGAGACCTGCGGTAGGCCATCGCCGGATGGCGGGATGCTGCCGATGAGCGACCCGATCGACGGGGTCGTGACGGCGCCGCCGTTCGGGCCGTTGCCGATGGCGTACGTGGCGTCGTGCCCGACGATCGAGAAGGTCCCCGGCCGGAGGAGCCCGCTCTGCACGGCGATGAGGTAGGCGATCGCCGCCGTGCCGCGGGCCCCGCTGACGGTGATGAACGGCACGAGGGCTGGCGGGATGCCGGCGAGCGGCAGGTACCCGGCGATGCCGACGACGAACCTGATGAGGTCTTGCCAGTTGATGAGGTTGGCGAGCTCTTCCGAGATGTTCGGCGCATCCTCACCGTTTCGGCCGTGAACGAACGTCAGGATCTCTTGCGCGAGGTTGATCGCGAGTGCCCCGATCCCGACCAGGAGCGCGACGATCGAGAGGCCGCCCGGCGTGAAGAGCAGGTAGGCGAGCGCCTGCGCAAGCGCCTGCAAGGCGAGCGCCTGCGCCGCGGTGACGGCCGCGTCGATCGCGATGAGTGCGACCGCCTCCGCGGTCTCGTAGAGCGAGACGGCGGTGCGCAGGTTCGCGGCGAGCATGAACAGCTGAGTGGCGTAGAGGGAGGCGCTCGGCCGCACCACGAGCACGGACGCGGATCCGAGGACGATGTCGGTCGTCGAGTTGTGGAGGATCGCGTCGGGCGGGAGCCACTCGGTCTCCGCCATGAGGGTGCGCTCGGCTTCGATCGCGGCGGCGGCGGTCTCGAGACCACTCGCGACTGCGAGGAGCTCCTCGGTGTCGATGACGAGGCTCATATCGTCGCCTCGATCTGCGCGAGTGCCCGCCCGTAGTGCCCGAGCGCCGCATCAGTCGCCGACACGAGTCCACTGCGAGTGAGCTCTGAGATCTGCGCCGCGTGGTCGACGTACCACCGCGCGGGGCCCAGCCAGTTCATCGCGGTCGCGGCGCTCATCGCCGCCGGGCCGTCGAACTCGAGCGGCTGCCGGAGCGCCGTCAGCCGCGCGATGCACGTCTCGACGTCTTCTCGGAGTTTCAGGTGCTGATCGGCATACGGCCCGCCGGCCGGCGCCCCGACCGGACGCGGTTGCACGGTGGTCATCGCTCGCTCCTCCCACGCCCGTCCGGGGCGCTGTTCGATTGCGACGCCATGGTGCACCCGAGCGGAACAGCGACGCCGAAAGCGAGTTCTGACCTGTGGATAGCGTCCCCTCCACAGCCAAAAGGCGAAGAATCGTCGCCTTCGCGGAACGCGATGTTCACCTGAAGCTGGACAATTGGTGTTATGTCCACGAGCGACCGCGACCCCATCGTGCGCATTTGCTTCGTGTGCACCGGCAATATTTGTCGATCTCCCATGGCTGAGGTGATGTTCCGACAGATGGTCGAGGAGGCAGGACTCACCGACGACATCTCGATCGCGTCCGCCGGAACAGGTGAGTGGCACGTCGGCGAACAGGTCGACCATCGGACGCGAGACGCGCTCGATCGCGCCGGGTACCGGGGCGAGCTGCGCCGCGCGAGGCAGTTCGAACTCGCCTGGTTCGCCGACTTCGATCTCATCATCACGTTCGACCGCGGACAGCGACGCATTCTGCGCTCGTGGGCGCCATCTCACAGCGAGCGCGCGCTGATCCGGCCGTTACTGTCGTTCCTCGACGACGGCGGCGCCGACGGCGAGGTGCTCGACCCGTACTATGGCAACGAGGAGCTCTTCGACCAGGTCCGCGACCAGATCGAGGCCCCGTGCCGCGCGCTGCTGCGGCAGGTGGCGCCGGTCGTGCAGGCCGCGAAGATGAACCGGCCAACCACCGCACCGGTGCCGACTTCGGCGCCAAAGGAGTAATACATGTCGTCGCTGCCCCACCAGCTGCTGAGCCCGCTCGACACGCGCTACCGCGCAGCTATGGGGCAGCTCGGCGAGCACCTCTCCGAAGCAGCCCTCAACCGCGCGCGCGTGCACGTCGAGATCGAGTGGCTGATCTTCCTCACCGATCGCTCGATGTTCGGCTCGGCGCCCATGGCAGACGAGCAGAAGTCGGCTTTGCGCGCGGTCGTGACGAACTTCGACGCCTCGTCGATCGAAGAGCTGGCGGCTGAGGAGGCCCGCACGCGGCACGACGTCAAGGCCGTCGAGTACTTCGTGCGTCGCCGGCTCGACGAGCAGGGCCTCGGCTCGATCGCCGAGCTGACGCATTTCGCGTGCACGAGCGAAGACATCAACAACCTCTCGTACGCGCTCACCATCCGCTCGGCGGTGCAGCAGGTCTGGCTCCCGAAGGCGCATGAGCTCGTCGCGAAGCTCCGCGAGCTCGCCACGGCGCACCGCGACGACGCGATGCTCTCGCTCACGCACGGCCAGCCGGCGACGCCGACGACGCTCGGCAAGGAGTTCGCCGTGTTCGCCCACCGGCTCGGGCGCACGCTCGCGCGGATCGAATCGGCCGACTATCTCGGAAAGTTCGCCGGGGCGACAGGCAACTTCGCGGCGCACGCGGTCGCGGCGCCCGAGGCCGACTGGGAGGCCATCGCCGACGAGTTCGTCTCGGGCCTCGGACTGACCTGGAACCCGCTCACGACGCAGATCGAGTCGCATGACTGGCAGGCCGATCTCTACGCCGACGTCGCGCACTTCAACCGCGTGCTGCACAACCTCTGCACCGACGTGTGGACCTACATCTCGCGCGGCGTCTTCCGCCAGATCCCGGTCGCCGGCACGACCGGGTCGTCGACGATGCCGCACAAGATCAACCCGATCCGCTTCGAGAACGCCGAGTCGAACCTCGAGCTGTCGAACGCGATCCTCGACTCGATCGGCTCGACGCTCGTCACGTCGCGCCTCCAGCGCGACCTGACCGACTCGACGACGCAGCGCAACATCGGCGTCGGATTCGGCCACAGCATGCTCGCCCTCGACAACGCGCGGCGCGGGCTCGACGAGATCGATGTCGACCGCGACCTGATCGCGGCCGAGCTCGACGGCAACTGGGAGGTGCTCGGCGAGGCGATCCAGACCGTGATCCGCGCCGAGATCGTCGCGGGCCGCTCGTCGATCGAGGACCCGTACGCGGTGCTGAAGGAACTCACGCGCGGACGCCGCATCGGGCGCGACGACCTCGTCGAGTTCGTGCAGGGCCTCGAGATCGGCGACGAAGCGAAGGCGCGTCTGCTCGAGCTCACGCCAGGCGCCTACACGGGCCGCTCGTCGCAGCTCGTCGACCGCCTGGGCTGACACACGCGTCACCACCCCTCCCCGCGGCGGCACGCTTGCGACGCGGGAGCTCTCGGGTGTTCGGCTGAGCATGCGCCGACGCCGAGTCTGAGCCCGCTGAACCGAGCGCGCCACGCCGAATCGACGTCGGCGGCGCCGCGGGTCGGGTGAACGTTCGGCCAACTTTTCAGTGCCGATCACTCACTCCTCGATACGCCGCGATCGGGAGGCTTCGCACCCGCTGACCCGAATCGCCGTCGGGGCCGTCGTGGCGCGCGAATCGAACCCGAGCATCCGGCGCCGCGGGTGACCCCGCCCATTCGTGGCGACCCTCGAATCGGATGCGCCGAGCGGATGTTCGAAATGACAGTGCGGTCATTCGTGCGTTGCGCACAACGGATGCCGCGCACGCCCATGGTGACCACGGCATCCGGATGCCATTGGCGCGACACCGTCGACCGCGCGCGCCCGACGTCGGTCTCGCACGCACCGAGGTCGCCGCGCGGCCGCCGCGGCGTCGTTGACTCCCTCGTCGCCGACACTCCGCCACGACCTGCGATTTCGCGATTCGTTCAAGACTCCGATCAAGGCGCGATGTCGACGGTTGGTGCTGACACCGAAATCGGAAGGGACAGCACCTCATGTGGACAACGACCTCGTCGCAGCACTGCGTCACCGACCTCACGTCGCACTGGCGTGACGCGGCCGGGACACCAACGGAGTACGGGCGACTCGGCTCCTGGCGGCCCATCGACCTGTTCCACGCGGTGCGCAATCCGAATGACACCCGCGAGCGCGATCGGCTGGCGTGCGAGCTCGTGAGACTGGCGAAGAGCGGGCACGCCGCCGCCGACCAGCTCGTGCTCATGACGATGCTGCCGCGGGTCGTGCACCTGACGCGGTCGTGCCGCGCACTGCGACACCTGCCGACTCGCGACGCGCAGGCGATCGCGCTCGGCGCCATGTGGGAGGCGATTCGCGTACACCCGGCGGCGCAGACCACCGCGGTGCTGCATCGGCTGGGCATGGACGCGCTCGCGATCGTGACGCGCATGAACGGCGGCAGGCGCGAAACGTTCGAGACCGCGACCGACCCGGTGACCATGGCGCTGCTCGTCGAAGAAGCCGAACCGAGCCAGGATGCGGTCGACGAGCTCGCGACGGTGCTCAAGTGGGGTGTCGAATCGAACGCAATCACGAGGGAGGACGTGCGGGTCGTCGCCGCCGTCGATCTCGGCACCGCCGCCGACCGCGAGCATCTCGCGACAGAGCTCGGCATCGCCACGACGTCGCTCGTGCGGCGAGCCCACCGGATCCGGCAACGGCTGCGTCGTGCGGTCAACGCCGAGATCGCCAGTGTCGGCTCATGGTAATCGTTCACGTCGCGCGCCAGCGCGCCTCCGGCCGGACACCGTCCATGTGTAGGTTGACGGCGCTCGAGCAACCAAGGGGGAAGGTTCGAGCGACACCGCCAACCGGGGGATTTCGATGATGAGTCGTGCTCTGTCAGGGCGCCAGGAGTCACCGCCCGAGGTCGGCCGCGCATCCGCGGCGAACGCTGGCCGCGGGCCGGAGCGCGACCACGAGCGCGACCACCACGGCCGGGATCGCGACGCGCCCTCCGGTCGC
>JBQDJW010000042.1:0-10021 GCA_052086425.1 Pseudoclavibacter sp.
CCCTTTGATTCGCTTCAGGTACTTCGTCAGGTCGACGGCCTTGCCATGCTCGTCGAGCTGCATCGTGAGGGGTACTCGTTGCGTTCCGCGGCCGCACTGCGAGAAGTTTTTCCCCGCGTGTATCGCGCCGGGTTCTCGCGTGAACTCGAAGTGGGGCGCGGACTGCCGCCCTCGATCTCGGAGAATGCCGAGAGCGTTCAGCCGCGATTCCGCGAGACCGAGCTGTACCTCAACGCTCTCGCGGCGGATGGATACCGAGACGGCATGACGATGGAACTGCACGACGGCAGAAGTCACATCGGGCTCGCACATGTTTCGTCGTACCGGCCCGACGTGTACGGGCGATCGGCTCGTATCATCGGCAAGGGCATCAGCGGCTGGCTCTCCGATATCGCCATTCGCGCCTGTCCGCCGCTCGCCGGCGCAGCGTATTGGTGCGTCCACGCGGGGCCGGGGCGCGGTGGCGAACGGGCACGGTCGGCGGATCGGGATTGTTCGTCGTCGCTCGTCGCGATGCAACGCAGCGGTCGGGCACCCGAGGGCGCGGTGTGGAAGCACATTGCGCAGATCGCTCTCGTTATCGCCGAATGCGGCGTCTCCCCGAGGGCGTTTTACTGGCAGTGGGAGGGACGGCTCTTCAACGTCACCGTCACCAACCTGCCGCAGCGCGGCGAGGTGCTCGTCGAGGGGCTCCCCGCCGACGCGCCATTCGGCCTCAGCGCCCAGCACCTTCGTGTGCTCGGCTTGCTCGTCGCAGGAATGTCCGACCGCGAGATCGCGGTCATGCTCGGCATCGGGGTCCGCACGGTGAACACGCACGTCGGTGTCGCCATGCAGCGTCTCGGGGTGCGCAATCGTGCACAAGCGGCGGTGAGAGCCGCGACGAGCGCATGCTTCATTCCGGATGTCGCGGGGCTGGCCTTGCGCGCGGCATCCGGAACGCACGTGTGACCGGCCGCGGTTCTGGCGTGCACCGCCCGCCGGGCACCTGCAGAGAGTCGGGCCGGCGGAACCTCCGCAGGTGCTGCCGCCTCAGCCGCGAAGGCCCTCGATAAGCTTCGCCGCCGCGTCGATCTCGAGGCGTTCGGCGTTGCGCACCTCGTCTCCGCCCATTGCGCCGACGATCGCGTCGTACGGGTCGGTCTCGAATGGCAGACCGACAATCTCACGGAGTACGGCGGCGCCGCAGAACGGTACGTAGTGTGGGCTGTATCCGCCTTCTTGCACAAAGGCGATCTTGCCGTCGCAGAGTCGGTCGGCTGCGCCGAGGATGCTCGCGGTCATCGCTCGGAATCCGGCGCTCCTGACCATCTGACGGGCGAGCGGGTCGAGGATCGACGCGTCGAAACCGCTCGCGACGATGATGAGCTCCGGTTTGAAGGCCTCGAGCGCCGGGACGACGACGTCGTCCATGGCCGCTCGATACGCGCCGTTGCCGCTGCCGGGAGGGAGCGGAACGTTGATTGCGTATCCGGTGCCCGCGCCCTCGCCGCGATCTTCGCGAAACCCCGAGTTCGGCGGGAAGCACAGGTGCTGGTGGAGTGAAATCGTGAGCACGCTCGGGTCGTCGTACCAAATATCTTGCGTGCCGTTGCCGTGGTGAACGTCCCAGTCGACGATCGCGACGCGTTCGACGCCCAGTCGTTCACGGGCGAAGGCGGCCGCGACCGAGACGTTGTTGAAGATGCAGAATCCCATGCCCGTCTTGCGCTCCGCATGATGTCCAGGAGGATTCACGAGTGCATAGCCGTTGTCGACGCGCCCCTCAACGACGGCCTTCACGAGCTCGATCGCACCGCCGGCGGACAGAGCCGCGATCTCGTAGCCGCCCCGACCGAATGCAGAGACGCCATCACCGGCGTCGCCGCCCTTCGGCAGTTGGCTCTCGGCCCGAATCCTGTCGATGTGCTCGCGGGTGTGGACGCGTTCGAGATCTTCGACCGTCGCCGGGACGGCGTCGATGGTGGTCAGGTGGTCGGCGAGCCCGCTGACCTGCACGAGCTCGTGGAAGCGGCGCTTCGTGTCCGGATGCGCGAGATGGTGCGAAATCGGTTGCAGGCCGATGTTCGGATCGGCGGGCAGCAGGCTTCCGCTGCCGGTGTCGACCCAGCCGTAGACGGTGTTCCAGACGTAGCCAGTACTCATGACGCGCGCTCCTTTGCGGTACGTATCGGTGCCACGACGCTATTGGCGCGGTGTTGCGGCGCGCATCCGTAAAGCTGCGGAGCGCTGCGTGTCGGGTGGCAGTCCTGCCGCGGGTCAGCGCAGCGGCAGCGATCGGCGGATGCTCTGGGTCACGCGGGCGAGCGTCGTCTCGTCGGCGTTCGTGCCGAGCACGGCGTTCCAGGCGGTCACATACTCCTCGAAGTAGCGGTGCGCGTATCCGCCCGGTGTGGTGACGGCTGCGGGCATGTCGGTGGCGATCTGCCAGAACGTGACCACCGGCATCCAGCCGATGTGGTCGGTGACATCGCGCCCGGCTCGCTCGCGCATCCAGTCGGGGCGACGCACGAGCAGGCCGGGCGACCACCACACGACCGGGTCGCTCGCGTGCTGCAGTGCTGCGAGGCGAGGAGCCTCCCACGGGCCGAACGGCGTGCCGTCTGGCGCGAGGTCGAGGTCGCTCGGCTGCGTCGCGAAGCGGATGCGACGCCCGCCGTCGATGACGGGGTGAACTTCGGTCGAGCCCGCATCGCGGCCGGCGACGAGCGCGTCCCAGTGCTTCGAGATGCGCGGGGAGCCGGCGAGTACGCCGCCATCCGTGCGAGTCAACAGTTCGTCGATCGAGTCGACCGACCCCAGGATTCCGAGGGCGCCGAGCGACTCGCCCGTCACGTACACGCGAGGCCGGCGCTCGGAGGGCCGTGCCGCGAGATCGCGCTCGACCGCGGCGAGGAGTGCGCGGGCGGCGTTGATGGGCGCGCGGGGCTGCCCCATCGCCGCGAGGGCGCTCGTCAGCACCGTGTACTGCATGCCGACCGTCGCGCAATTGCCGCGCGTGAGATGCTCGACGGCGCCGACGGCCCAGTCGTTGAGCCAGCCGGTGCCCGTCGTGGTGGCGATCACGAGCACGTCGCGGTCGTAGGCTCCCGTGCGTCGCAGCTCGCTCGCGGCGGCGCGTGCGGCGCCGGTCATCGTGCGCCAATTGAGCACGCTCGCGAAGGCGCGGATCGGCTCCATGGCGGGGGCGCCCATGGCCGCAGCGATACCGGCGGCGCTTTGGCCGGAGCCCGTGAAGGCGCGCCCGTGCCGACCGAGCGTCTTCCAAGCGATGGGCGTCCGCGGGCTGCCCGAGCGCAGCGGGGTCGCCGGGCGAGACACGCCGGGGATATCGAGCTCGTTGTCGGCGGTTGCCGCCGCGACCAGGCGCTTCCAGATGCGGCGGAACGCGCGGTCGCCAAGCAGCGCGAGCGCGGCGGCAGGAACCGCGGCCCCGATCGAGATCGCGACCGCGCCCGGAGTGACGGTTCGGAGGCGCCGGCGCAGGCCGTGCGTCGCGGCGATCCGGATCCACTCGACGCCGAGTGCCGCGGCGGCGACGGCCATGCCGCCGGCCATGCCCGCGAGCTGCTCGCGCGTTGCGGGCATCCGTGCGCGCACGAGACCGGCGATCTCGGTTTGCCGCTCGACGCTCGCGCGCAGCGATGCGATCGTGCCCGCGCCGACGACGACGCCGAGGAGCGCCGCCCCGACATCGCGCGCCGAACTGGTGTTGAGGGCGCGGAGGATGGTGGCGGTGTGCGCGAGTGGACCGCCATCGCCGACGAGGCGCTCGGCCGTGCGGCGACTCGGGCTCGCCCTCCGCGTGGCCTTCGTGCTGCGGCGGAACCCGAGCCCGCGCAGCACGAACCAGCAGGCGCGCAGCCCGAGGTGCAGTGAGCGGCCCGCCGCGTAGCCCGAGATTTGCGACAGCCCGAGCGTGAGGGTCGTCATCCACCAGCGGCGAGGAATCAGGCTCGGGCCGAGCGCCGCCCAGCCGAACAGCTGCGAGACGACGAGCCCCCAGCGGTCGATCCACCCGAAGGGCTTCGTCGCGATGTCGACGCCGACCGACACCCGCATCGCGCGCTTGCCGCGGCGGACGGAGCGGGGGAAGGGGAGCTTCCACCTGCGCGACGCCATACCGCCAGTCTGCACTGCCGAAGTGACGCGATGCCGAGGCGGGCACGCGCGTCGGTCGCTGAGCGTTGACGCGGATTACTTCATGTCATAGAGTAATTACTGCATGACATGAAGTAATGCGATTCGGTGGCCTTGAGGGTCGCACGCAATGCGCCCGGCGCCGCGCGGCGAGACACGAGCAGAAGGGAACGGGGTGTTGTGATCGGAAGCGATCTCGTCCGAGGGTCGATCGACCTCGTGATCTTGAGCGTGCTGCTCGAAGGCCCGTCATACGGCTACGCCGTCGGCCGGCGCATCGACGAGCGCTCCGGCGGCGACTACGCCGTCAAGGAGACGACGCTCTACGCCGCGATCCGGCGGCTCGAAACCCGGGGCGACGTCGAGTCGTACCCCGGCGTCGAGACGAACGGACGCCAACGCACTTACTACCGACTGACCGACGACGGTGCCGCCCGGTACCGCGAGAAGCGCGAGGAGTGGCTGCACACGACGAACGTCGTCGCGCGATTCCTCGATCCAGAGGGGAGCTGACCATGAACGAAACGATTCGCACCTACATCGGCGGGCTCTTCGCCGGCCTGCCGTCGACGCCCGACACGCAGCGCGCCCACTCCGAGCTGCTGCAGATGAGCGAAGACAAATACCGCGAGCTGCGCGAGAGCGGTGCGAGCGAGAACGAGGCGACGGGGCGCGTGATCACCGAGTTCGGCAACCTCGACGAACTGGCCGACGACCTCGGGATTCGACGCGAGATGGACGACGCGGCGAACGAGCCAGAGGTGCCGACCCTGAGCGTGGCCGAGACCGACGAGGTCATTCGGCTCGTGCGCCGCTCGTCGCTGCAGATCGCGGCCGGGGTGTTCGTGATCTTGATCGGGCTCGCCGCGACGGTGTTCCTGGGCGCGACGGCGTTCGAGCGGGCGGCGGCCGTTCCTGTGCTGCTCTGCACGGCCGTCGCCGTCGGCCTCTTCATCGCCGGCGGGCGCGCGATCACCCGGTCATCCGGGCGGCTCGACCGCGGCGAAGCGCGGGTTGAGCCCGCCATCGCCGACGGAATCCGCACCATGCGCGAGCGCACCGAGGGCGGCTTCACGACGGCCCTCATCGTCGGGGTCGGCCTGATCGTGCTGAGCGTCTCGTTCCCCGCGATGTTCGGGGCGTTCGGCCAGGGCTTCGGCGCCGTGCCCGCGATCGGCACGAGCGCGATGTTCGTCGTGCTCGGTGCCGGGATCGCGACGCTCATCGTCGCGGCCATGCGCCGCTCGCTACTCGGAACGATCGAAGCCGCCGGCAGGCCGCACCAGGGGCCCGCCGACGAAGCGAATGATGGGAGTGAGCTGATCGGCCGCGTCGCATCGGTCTACTGGCCATGCATCGTGCTCGTCTTCCTCACCTGGGGGTTCCTGTTCGGCGGGTGGGGCATCGCCTGGGTCGTCTTCCCGCTCGGCGGGATCGCCTTCGGGATCTTCGCGAGCATCGCCTCGATGGTGCGCGGCACGTAGGGCGGGGCGCCGGCGTGCCGCTCGGGAGCGGGCTGGGGCGCGCCGGGTGAGGCGCGCGGTCGCGCCGTCAAGCTGCGTTCTCCGTGCGTTGGCCCGGATGCTCAGAGGGCCCGGGCGAGTTTGTCCGGGTTCGAAATGCGCCGGAGTCCGCGGATGCGGCTCGACGCGTCGAACTCGGCCGCGATGACGTCGCCCCAGCCGTCGAGGTCGAGCGAGAGCGCCGGTTCGCCGTTCACGTCGATGAGTCGCACCGAGGCAGTGACGCTCGGGTCGTCGCGCCGACGCTTGCCGATGACGCCCGAGAAGAAGCGCGCGATGTGCTCCGGCCCGAACAGCGGGTTGAGCGCGCTGCGCACCTTGCCGCCGCCGTCGGCCCAGAGCACGGCGTCGTCGGTGAGGAGCGCAACGACGTCGTCGACGTCGCCGCCCTCGATCGCGTGGACGAGGCGGTCGAGGGTCGCTGCCGCCGCGCGGCCGGGGGGAATGCCTTCACCGCGTGTGACCCCGAGGCGCCGCTCGCCGCGCGAGATGAGCTGTCGCACGGCGGCGGGGGAACGGTCGACGATGGGCGCGATCTCGGGCGCCGACATTCCGAAGGCGCGGTGCAGCACGACGGCGGCACGGGCCTCGGGCGCGAGCTGCTCGGCGAGGTGCAGGAGCGTGATCGACAACAGCTCGCGGTTCGCCGCGACCTCGTCCGGCAGTCGGTCGGTTGCGACCGGCTCCGGCAGCCACGGGCCGGGGTAGTCCTCTCGGCTCGCGGCGAGCCGTCGCAGCCGGTCGATCGAGCGCCGCACGCAGGTCGTCGTGAGCCAGGCCGGCCACGAGGCCACGGGCGCCGAGCCGCCGACCAGCTCGCGGCGCTCGGCCTGCAGCGCCTCGATGGCGACCTCGGACACGACGTCCTCTGCAATCCCGTAGTCCCCGAGCATCCGGTATGCGATGCCGAGCAGGCGGCCGCGCTCGTCGCTCCAGGCGGCCGCGGATGCGCTCGTCGTCGTCACGCCCGCATCGTAGCCCGCGCCGGTGCTCGACCCGGCGCGGGCGCTCGGTCGGAGCTAGGCAACGGAGGACGGGGCTGCGGGGGAGTGGGGCGTTGAAGGCTGTGCCGGCGACGCCAGCCCAGCGGGCTGCTGCGCAATCGGGTGCTGCGCGTCGACGAGCGGCTCGAGCCTGGTCGAGATCGCGAGGCGGTTCCACACGTTGGTCGTCGCGATGGCGAACACGAGGTCGCCGAGCTGCTTGTCGTCGAAGTGCTGGGCGGCGGTGTTCCAGATCTCGTCGGTGACGGTGTCGGGCCCGAGGGCAGTCACGGCGTCGACGAGGGCGAACATTGCGCGCTCGCGGTCGTCGAAGATCGCACCGGCGTGCTGCCAGCCGGCCACGGCGGTGAGCTTGCGCTCGGGGATGCCGTTCGCGCGGCCGTCGCTCGCGTGCATGTCGATGCAGTAACCGCAGCCGTTCACGATCGAGGCGCGCAGCTTCACGAGCTCGTACACCTCGTACTCGAGCGACTCCCGGGCGTAGGTATCGAGGGCGACGACGGCGCGGTAGCCGTCGCGGCTGGTGGCTGCCAAGTTGATGCGGGTCATGGCGCTGGATGCTCCTCTCGGGGCGCGCGGAGGTGCGCGCCTACTGAGAGAGTCGTCCGGCGCGTGCGAAGTGTGACGGGGTGGTCGTCCCGAATGTCGGATCCGGCGGACCGGGCGCCCGGACGATGTGCAGCGTGCACGACCGAGACCCTCGACGCGGCGAACCTCGCGTGCTAGCGTCCTCCTCGTGAAGTCCTAATCGAGTCCGACCCGTGCGTGAGGCCATGCCCCGCGGGTACAGATTCGATCGCGGAAGTTTCCCGTGTCTACGCAAACCACTTCACTTCTTCATGCCCGCGAGCTGCGGGCCGACGGCCTCTCGCACGCATACCGCGGCAGGCGCATCCTGGCCGATGTGTCACTCATGATCCCGCCAGGCGCCCGCGTCGGCCTGATCGGCGAGAACGGCACCGGCAAGTCGACGCTGCTGCGCCTGCTCGCCGGCGTCGAACAGGCCGACGGGGGCACGCTCGCGCGCCCCGAGCGCACCGGGCTGCTCTGGCAAGAGCCACCCCACCGGCTCGATGAGACGCTCGGCGGAGTGATCGACAACGCGCTCTCGGGCGCGCGCGACCTCGAGGCGGCACTCGAAGCTGCCGCGGCCGGGCTCGCGGGCGGCGATGACGCGGCGGCACGTGCCTACGACGCCGCGCTCGACGAGGCGACGCGCGCCGACGTGTGGGCCGCGCCTGCCCGCGCCGAGGTGACCATCGCATCCCTCGGCCTCGCCGACATTCCGCGCGACCGAACCGTCGGCGCGCTGTCCGGCGGTCAGCGGGCGAGGCTGTCACTCGCGTGGCTGTTGATCAGCCGGCCGACCGCCCTGCTGCTCGACGAGCCCACCAACCACCTCGACGAGGCGGCCGTCGCGTTCCTGCTCGACACGCTCGCCGACTGGCCGGGGCCCGTGCTCTTCGCGAGCCACGACCGCGCGTTCCTCGATGATGCCGCGACGTCGGTGCTCGACCTCGACCCGGCTCCCCACGAGGGGGAGGGTGCGGGCGGCGGGGAAGCGCCCGGCGATGATCCGGATGCGGCAGGTGCGCTCGACTCCGATGCGCCGGCGGCCTCGGGGCGCGGCCTCACGACCTTCGGCGGGAGCTTCAGCGACTACCTCGTCGAACGCGAGCGGCGCCGAGAGCGCTGGCGGGTGCGCTACCGCGACGAGCAGGCCGAGCTCGCAAGGCTGGGCGCGTTGGCGGAGCGCGCCCACGGCTTCGGTCGGGTGAACGCGGCGCGCGCCGAAACGAAGATCGCCCGCAAGTTCTTCGCCGATCGCAGCGCGCGGGTCATCTCGCAGCGCGTGCGCTCGGCCGAGCGGCAGGCAGATGCGCTCGCCCGCACGGCGATCGGCGCGCCGCCCGAGCCGCTGCGATTCTCGCCGCCCCGGCACGAGCGCGAGCTCGAGGACGGCCCGCTCGTCGAACTCGACGAGGTCGCGGTGCGCGGACGGCTCGCACCGACCTCGCTCGCGCTCAGGCCAGGCGATGCGCTGCTCGTGACCGGGCCGAACGGCGCGGGCAAGTCGACTCTGCTCGGAGCGCTCGCGGGTCTCGTGCCACCAACCGCCGGGAGCCTCGAGACCGCCGAGGAAGTGACCGTCGGGAGGTTGGAGCAAGACGTGACCTTCGCGCATCCTTACCATTCGCCGCGCCGTCTCTACCGCGACGCGATCGGCGCGCGGCGCGCCGAGGACGTGCCGCTCGAGGGGTTCGGACTGTTCGAGCCGCGCGACCTCGATCGGCCGGCGAACGAGCTGTCGGTCGGCCAGCGGCGCCGGGTGGCGCTCGCGATCGTGCTCGCTGACCCGCCCGACCTGCTGCTGCTCGACGAGCCGTCGAACCACCTGTCGCTCGCGCTCGCGACCGAGCTCGAGGACGCGATCGAGGCGTACCCGGGGGCGGTCGTCGTGGCCTCGCACGACCGCTGGCTGCGGCGCCGGTGGCACGGGCGCGTGCACGCCGTCGACCCGTGGGGGTCGCGGGCAGGGGAACGTGACGCGTGGGCGACCGCCAGGCAAACTCTATGAAAAAGACTGGACACAAATACTTGTAGCCTTTAGTATTTGATGCGTCGCGGCGAGTCGGCGCGACCGACGACGACGCACGAGCGTCGCGAGCCGCGCGCGGAAATGACGTGCGCGCACAACACAACGCACAACGCACGAAGGAGCATCCAATGAACGCTGCAATCGACGGCTGGACCGCAGGCACCTGGACCATCGACGGTGTCCACTCGGAGGTCGGCTTCCAGGCCCGCCACCTCGGCATCTCGAAGGTCAAGGGAACATTCGAGAAGTTCGAGGGCACCATCACGACCGGCGAGACGGTCGAAGAGTCGACCGTCACGGCGACCGTCGAGGTCGGCTCGGTCAACACCAACCAGGAGCAGCGCGACCAGCACCTCCGCACGAGCGACTTCTTCCTCGCCGACGAGCACCCCACCTTCTCCTTCACGTCGACGAGCATCACCCCGAACGGCGACACGTTCACCGTCGCCGGCGACCTCACGCTTCGCGGCGTGACCAAGCCGGTCGAGTTCCAGGTCGAGTTCGGCGGATTCACGACCGACGGCAACGGAACCAAGAAGCTCGGTCTCGAGGGCGAAGCAACCATCAACCGCCAGGACTTCGGCGTCTCGTGGAACGCGCCGACCGAGGCAGGCGGTGTCATGCTCGGCGACAACGTGAAGATCACGCTCGACCTGCAAGCAGACCTGCAGGCGTAGTCGCGTCGGGCGCCCAGTAACTGGCGTCAGGCGGATGCTGACCGTCGCGCTCGCAACGTGAGCGGCGGTATCCGAGTT
>JBQDJW010000043.1:0-527 GCA_052086425.1 Pseudoclavibacter sp.
ACTTCGAGCGCTCGTCGCTCGGCGTCGGCGCGCAGTTCCGGAGGGCCGGACGCGTGTACGAGGCCGAGTCGCGGCTTGATCCCACCACCGCTGCGGCGAACGGCGGCGTATTCCCCATCTCGGTCGCGGGCGTCGGGGTCGTCGGCACCGTTGGCATCTCGGGACTGCCGCAGCGCGATGACCACGCGTTCGTCGTCGAGCAGCTGCGTGCGTTCCTCGCACGGCACCCGGGCCTGCGCGCGGGGGCGGCATCGCCGGGCGCTGCCTGAGCTACCGACCGCTGTCACCGAGGCCCTGACACAGAACTGTCACCCATGCCCTGCGTCATCACAGCGGCTACCGTCCGCGACAAGAGCTACCCGATGCCTGGTAGTTCTTGTCGCGCCGGGTAGCCGTGGGTGCGGGCCCTGGGGGCGCCGGATGCGCGGCTACCGTTCGCGACAGTGGCTACCGGATGCGTCGCAGGAGCCAGTCGCGGCGGGCAGTCCGGAGGGCGGCGCCCTTCGTGACGTCGACGTCGTCGATTC